>CAZGZM010000201.1:4232-4461 GCA_964529955.1 uncultured Thermotogaceae bacterium | reverse complement strand
AAACAAACGAAGAATCTATCTCTTCCAATATTTCCATTAAATTATCATTTTCTGTTTGTATTATCTTATTTTCATTTTTTAGTGCTATTTTATACATTCTTCATACGCTTTGAAAAATTCCCTTATATTCTCTTCCTTTGAATTATATGGCAAATCACAACCGGTGCTTAGAATAAAATTCTTTCTGTCTTTCATTTTTTCCATTAATTCCGTTGTTAATTTCCTAATT
>CAZGZM010000201.1:0-4156 GCA_964529955.1 uncultured Thermotogaceae bacterium | reverse complement strand
CATTTTGAAAGGCTACGGGATTAATATTTCCTATGATTATTGTTTCCTCTTTCAGTACATTCGAAGCTTCTGAAAAATCAACATCTGAATCAAGACTCAGACCTGAAGCACCTGTTCTTTCCATTTCTTTTAGAATTCTGGTTGTATTTCCGCATATATGCAAAACTAAATTCTTAATTTCTCCTTTATCCACCATATCTTTTACATATATTCCGCTGAATCTCCAGAAAGATTTTGGAGAAAGGAATGTTGCTGTTGGTTCCAGTATAACAATTGAATCCGCTCCAGCAGCCTGAAGTTTTTTCGAATATTCCTGAATTAATTCAGAACACTTCTTAACCGTCTTTGATACAAATTCAGGATTATCTATTGTTTCCATAGCTATTTGGGAAGCTCCCATAAGCAAACCAGCAAGAGTAAAAGGTCCAATAACATAAGCTATAAGAGGAACATTTAATTTCTCTTTTAATATTTTCGCTGCTTTAATATAATTTTTAACTCTTTTACTCTTAAAAAAATTCTCCCAGTTAAGTGCATTTAAACTTTCTTCATCCTTCACAGGATGAGCCTTAACGGTTGGGGGTTCATTCAGGGCGAAGATAACCTCTAATCCCAATGCTTCTGCTTCAATTGATAAATCCATCATCATAAAAACTAAATCGGGTTTGAACATTTCGTTCAATTTAAGAATAGCTTTAACATGTATATCTGGATCCGTAAACATTTCTACTAAATTTTTATTGATATACTTTGCTCCCGGGTTCCCCATTAAAGGTGCAATAAGTCTTTTTTCAGATATCAACTTTCTTAAATTCATTTTTTTCACTCTCCGTATTATACAACCAAAAAGTTAAACTATTTTATTAACCTTTTTCATATATTCCTTATAACTAAATTGAAAACAGATTGATAATAATACATATAATCCCTTAATTTTATTTTATCACCAAAAAAAGAAAGGTATATTTGTTGTAATATTAAAATAGAAATGAATTATAAGGTGAGGAATTTTCTATGGAAATCAGACTATTAGGCAAAGATAATTTAGAAAAATACAGAATTCTAAGATTAAACGCTTTGAGAAACAATCCTGAAGCATTTGGATCCAGTTATGAAGAGGAAGTTAATTTTTCAAACGAAAAGATGCTATCCAAAATAATTGGAGAAAATATTCGTGCATTTGGTGCTTTTGATGGCGAAAAACTTATTGGTGTTGTTTCTATGCTTTTTCAAAAAAGAGAGAAAATGAAGCATAGAGCTGATATCTGCGGTATGTATGTTGAACCATATATAAGGAATATGGGAATTGGAAGGCACCTTATGATAAAAACAATTAAATGTGCTAAAAAAAATCCCTATATAAAGCAGATTTACCTCACAGTTGTTAGCAATAATACTTATGCAAAAAAACTCTATAATTCTATGGGATTTGAAATTTATGGAGTGGATAAGAAAGCCATAAAAGTTGGAAATGAATACTACGATGAAGATTTGATGGTGCTTTATCTATAAATTATTGAATATATTCCATCCTTTTTAAATGAGAATTACTTCACAAATTTTTCAGGAGGTAAATAAATGCCCAATGTAGCTGTTTTTTTATCGTACGTATTCGTTACAACATTTACACCTGGACCAAATAATATTATGTCAATGTCATACGCTTCTAGAAATGGTTTTAAGAAAACTTTACCCTTTATTATTGGAGTTTGCGTAGGATTTTTGATTTTAATGTCCCTATGCAATGTTTTTAGTGTTGCTCTGTATAATATCATTCCTTCTATTAAACCATTTATGAATATTATAGGTGCTTCTTATATCCTTTTTCTTGCATGGAAAACCTTTAAAAGCAAACCATTTAACGAGAATAATAAAGATTGTGGGAAAAAAGGTTTCCTTACCGGAGTCATTTTACAATTTGTTAATCCAAAGGCCATTTTATATGGAATTACAATCGCTTCTAGTTTTATAGTTCCTTATTACACTTCAATTTTAATTTTAGGAGGATTTTCGATTTTCTTAGCAGTCATCACATTTGTTGCTGTAAGTAGCTGGGCTTTATTCGGCTCCTTATTTCAAAAATTGTTTGCAAAACATTATAAGATGATAAATATCATAATGAGTGCCCTTTTAGTTTATTGCGCTGTATCGCTGTTTCTTTAGATTTATTAGAAAATAATTGAATAAATTTAAATTATATAAAAACAACAGCAATTTACATTAATGAAAACATTTTTCCCTTCTATAAAATTTTTTTTGCAATATTTCCTTGACTCTTCTTTAACTGAATGTTTTACTATAAAAAACAATCTAATAAAATAACGACTAGGAAGGAGTGAAAAAATGAGAAAATATTCAAACGAAACAATAAAGTTACTTAATGAAAGAGCTAGTTTGAGGGCTTTTTCAGATAGAGAAATAAGTGACGATGTTATAAATGAGATTCTTCAGGCAACAGTACACGCAGCAAGTGGTGGAAATGTTCAACCCTTTTCTATTATAAAAATTACAGACAAGAAAATTATGGAAAAGATTGTATCCTTTGGAAATCAACCGTTTATTAAAACAGCCCCTGTTAATCTTCTTTTCTGTATAGATTATTATCGAATTAAAAGAATGGCACAAATCGAAAAGGCTCCATTTACTGTACAAAAAGCTTTTCCCCATTTCTGGATTGCGTTTCAGGATACTATAATTGCAGCTCAAACAGCATGTACAGCCACTGATTCCTTAGGTTTAGGTTCAGTTTATATCGGAACAATTTTCACTATACCCGAATCTCTTGAAAAAACAATAGAGCTTCTAGATTTACCTGAAGGAGTTCTTCCTGTCGTTCTTTTAACGATTGGTTATCCAAAGGTTAAACCTCCTATTGCTAAAAAATATGAAATTAAAACACTTGTTCATGAAAATAAATATAAAAAACCAACGGATGAAGAATTAAAAAAAGCTATAAATAAAAAATATCCTGGTAAAACACTTAAAATTATAGACGATGATGACCGAATTGTTAAAATAAAAAAAGTTTGTGAAAGGGTTGAAGGGAAAGATTTTGCAGATGAAGTTGTAAATGCTATAAAAACCTCCGGAGAAATATCTGTTTTTCAGCGTCTTTTTGGGCTGCACTATAGTGCTGATTTTATGCCTTCAATGAATAATTTTTTTATCGAAACTATTAAAAAGAGAGGGTTTGAAATCTTTGAAAATCCAGATTTTTTAAAATAACATTATAATTAATCAATATTCTCAATATCAGGAGGTATTTAATGAAATATAAAACATTAGCAGATTATTCAGCAGAAAAAATATGGGAAGCCTTTAATGATGCATTTTCAGATTATGAAGTTCAAATTCAAATGCCCTTTGAAAAATTCGTAAGAATGGGACAGAGGAGAGGAGCTAATTATGAAATATCCATGGGAGCATTTGATAAAGATAATATAATTGGATTCGTTGTAAATGCTGGTGGTATATGGCAGGGCAGTAGCACTATTTATGATTGTTTTACGGGAGTAATAAAAGATTATAGAAAAAAGGGAATTGCAAATAAACTGATTCAAGAGAGTTTCATAAATTCAAAAAAACTGGGATTTCAGAAATATCTCCTGGAAGTAATACAAACTAACACAAAAGCATATGAATTATACTTGAGTAAAGGATTTGAAGTAGTTAGAAATTTCGATGTATTCAGAGCAGAAGCAGCAAATATTTCATTTTCTGAAAATCAAATTAAATTTGAAACAAAAAAAGTAGATAAACCTGATTGGAAATTATTCAAAACATTCTGGGATATTTATCCTTCGTGGCAGAACAGTATTGATTCAGTAAAAAGAACCATAGATGATTTTGAAATATTCGCTGCATTTGATAAGGAAAAATGTATTGGTTATATTATTCTTGAAACTAATACTGGGGATGTTCCTCAGCTTGCTATTCATAAAGATTATCGAAGAAAGGGAATTGGATCATCTTTAATAAAAAAAGCTATTGAAAATAAGCGAGAGGGTTTCAAACTATCTGTTCTAAATATTGATTCAAGTTATAAACCTTTTTTTGAATTTATGACAAGTTTGAATTTCAAAGTAGTTGTAAAACAATATGAAATGATTAAAAATCTTTGAAATATATTCCATATAAAAACCCCATACATTTACTA
>CAZGZM010000200.1:0-4484 GCA_964529955.1 uncultured Thermotogaceae bacterium | reverse complement strand
CCATAGATAAAGATGTAAGAAAAAGATAATCATTATATATTTTAGCACCTCTTATACCATCAACTCCTGTAAAATCTCCAATTTTTATTATTTTAACTATCTCAGGAGTGGAAGGATCGGAAACATCTACTATATATAATCCAGCATGATAACCCCCAATATACAAATAAGGATCATTTTAAGCTATTCGTACAAATTGTCCGTTATTATCTCTTATACGGAATATTTCTTTCGGATTATTAATATCTTGTATATCTACTACAAAAAAATCTGAATACTTATAATTAGGAACTTTTTCAGTGGTCGCAAAATAACAAAATCATTATATCTATGTGTTAAGACAACACTCATTTCTTCGTTCGATTCATAAATTATTTTTATATTTGATGGATCTGTTACATCTAAAATATAAGCATAGTTTTGACTTTCTGTATTAATTGTCTCCAATAAAACATAAGTTTTTTCTGAACCAAATAAAATTGCAGTAAATATAATCACAAAACATACAATGTAAAAAATTACTTTTTTCATAAACATACCTCCTTTGATTTTTGATCCGAGTCATTATCGTTCAATATAAATTTTTGCTATGAAGAATTTTTAAAAATCAAATTATGATTAGATGCGAGATTTTATTTATTTTAATTAATTTATTTCTCTTAATGCAATTACTCAGATTACACTTTACAATTAAAAGCAATATATTTTGATAAAACTTAATATATTTTGCAAATAAAAAATCATTTTTGTTTATAAATAAGGATACAATTAATAGGATTATTTCTGTAATTTTTTTATAGATTCAAAATTTCATTCTCAATTAACATTTCTAAAAGCGAAATTTAAGAAACTATTTGTGTATATCTGAATGAATTTTTAAATTTAGAAATTTCTCTGGAATTATAATTTGTAGATAATTAAATGCTTGAAAGATTTAATTATGCTTACACAAATGAGAATTAATGAATAAAACTTATATTTAAATTATTATATTTTGGATGAATTGGATAATGATTTTGTAGGATTATCTAAAAATGTTTTTATATAAATGGGACCTGAATCAATCTTTGATTTTATAAAGTAACCTGTATTACTTATAAATATGGAATGACATTGCAGCTATTTTTCAATTGATTTGATAAAATCCCATATTTGCATATAAGCATTATATTCTGATAAAAAATCATTATATCTAAAATCTTTATGAAGAATAGCAGTTAAGATTCTGAATGCTATAGCATATTTTATATAAGGAATATATTCTTCAACTGGAGATAAAAGAAATAAACTTTCAATATTTGCATCATCCCAGGCTATTGAATCACAAATTATAATAGATTCTGCGTATTTAACTGGACCAATAACAGGAGAGAAATCAATTATTAGTGGATCAAGAAATTCATGAAATAGAATATTCCCACCTATATCAGCATGAATTAATTGAAAATCATCTTTTATCTTTGGTAGTTTATTAATTATTTCTTCACAACATGGTTTATATTTTTTATTAACGTTTTTTGGAATTTCTTTATAATTCCAAATTATTTTATTTGCTAAATTCCATCGATTATCAGATTCTGGTAATTTTTTAATCTTTGTTTTTTTTAAATCTTCGTGAAATAATTTTGATATATATAGCTTTTCTTTTAATCGGGATTTTTCATGAAATCCCGGTTCAAATGAAGTTGCTCCAAACCCCAATTCTACAAAATTATTATTTATAGATTTTAAATTTTTTGAAATCCTATATCCATTTTGTTCAAGAAAATTATAAATTGGAGAAGTAAATTCATATAATTCTTTATCCCATACTGGTTTTATGACTACATTATGATATTTATAAGATAATCCATGCCCCCCTTTTAAGGGTTCGCCTTTTCCAGTCAATTTGAATAATTTCTTTACTTCAAGAGGTATCATACTATACTCCTAAATTATTTACTAAAATAAAAAACTACACCAGTATTTTAACAGTGTAGTTTTTTTAAAATTTAAGAATCAAATATTTTTATTTATTTAAATAAGCATCAATTCGAACTGCTACGTTTTCTTCTAGGTTTCTATACCATATTGCATAATCGTATCTGTGATAAACTCCTTCAGGATATGCACCTATTTCTAATTCTTCGCCTTCAGGAATATTTGTCATTAAAGCACCTGTTTCTAAATTTATTTGAGCATCTGAGTATTTATTAATCTCTTTTACGAATTCTCCAGTTGCATCAATATAGAATCTTGCACCTTTATTTTCTGAAGATGAAGCATAAGTATCATCTGTTTTCCAATTCAAAGGATTAATACAATGAGCGCCTTCCATAAGCATGGGACCTCCTACAGAAGTTGGTGACTGTGTGTTATATGTTATGACTACTCCAGTATCAGCCTCTCCCTCTGCACACTCTAATTTCGCCATTGCTAAATCTTCATCAGTTACTGTATATCCTATAAGATATGCAGCAACGAGATTATTTCTTAAATTTTCATCATTTCCAAATTCGTTTTTAATTAGTTCTATTAAAGCCATTGTTCCCTGACTATGTCCTGCAATTATGAATGGTCTTCCTTCATTAAGATTATTAATGTAATAATCAAATGCATTTTGTACATCTTTAGCTCCAGCTTTAAATTCATCGGTATCAGTAGCTATAGCATTTGGATCATCTTCAGGAAGAGAAACACATGTGGTCATCTGCCTATATAAAGGAGCAAACACATTTGCGCTCTTTAGATAAACACTTGCTTGAGCATCAAATATTCCTTGAGCTAAAGCTTTTTCAGAATCAAGAGTTATATCCATACTTCCACTTGGTCCACTACTTACTGTCGGATAAACATAAAAAACATCAACGGATTTATCAATTTCTTCTACAGTAGGTAAAGAAACCCAATTTTCACTGTCACTATAATTAACTTCTCCTGTCAATGTAGCACCTCTTCCAAAAAGAATTATAACCGAAAAAATAACAAAGAATAAACACACCACTTCCTTAAAAGATCTAGATTTCGCTTTAATCAAAATAATTCCTCCTTATAAATAATATATAACTGATTTATTAAATATATCTTTATTATATTATAAAGAAAACCCCTATAACATTCAACTACTTAAATGATTTAGTGGACTATTTATTTAGTATTTCCTCCAATTTATTTCCAATAACAATGCTCTGAGAAATTTCAATTTGGTTAAGGGCTTTTTCATATCCATATCTACATTCATTTATGTTAATTGGTTCTCCAGTCGATAAGTTCCAGGCATTGCTATTTTCAAATATTCCATCCTGTGAAAGTAGAAAGAATGTATCTCCCTCTATAAATGAGCCTTCGGGAATATAATATTGATTAGCTACAAAACCTTCTTTAGAATTATTTAGATCTCTTCCAAAAAATATTCCTTTCTCTTCTATTATTCCCAAAAGATTAAGAACTGTTGGAGTAAAATCAATCTGTCCTCCAACAATAGAATTTCTATCTTCTATTCCAGCTCCAGGAATTTTAAAAATTAGAGGAATATTAAGTGCTTCATCATACGAATAATCTTTTCCCAGAAGATCTTTCATACATATTTGGGTTTCTTCATTAAAGGGATATAATCCTGAATGATCTCCATAAAAAACCAACAATGAATTATCATAAATCCCTCTTTCTTTTAGCTCTTCTAAAAATTTCCCAAGTTCATTATCAGTATAATTTACTGCTCTAAGATAATCAGCGAAAAGTGTTCCCTCATGTTCAGAAAGAATATCAACATTCTGCAAATCATCTGGAAGAGTATATGGATTATGACTTGTGAGTGTTATCAGTACTGTTAAATAAGGTTCCTCAAATTCATCAAAATATTTTAGGGATTGCCTGAAGAACGAAGCATCACTCAATCCAAATAAAATAATCTCATCAGAATCTAAATCTTCATAACTAATAAAATCATCGACTTCTATTGAAGGATAAATTAAATCTCTATTCCAGAAATTTGCATCGTTTCCATGAAAAAAAACTGAAAAATAATTATTTTCCTTAAGAATCATTGGAAGACTATAAAAACTATTTTCATAAAATTCTTTATAGATAGATCTTTTGCCAAGGCTGTGCATTGAATTAAATGTTATAAATTCACAATCAGAAGTATTTCCGCAACCAACTTGTTGGTAATAGCGATCAAAATATATATAATCCTCATCAAGCAATTTATTTAAAGTGGGAGTTATTTCTTGACCGTTATAATTACAGTTTATTAAAAAATCCTGGAATGATTCAAGCTGTACAATAATTACATTTCTGTTTTTAGCTAAACCAAAATATTTTCCCTTTTCTCCTATGGTGTTGATATACCCATTATATTCTACTTCTTCTTCAATTATTCCATTACTATTATGAAAACTATCATATAAATCATAAGTGTGATAAGCATAAATTCCATATCTGTTAAAAACAAAGGGAGCTTCTGATGTATCACTAAAAAACAAGAACCCATATCCAAATGTAAA
>CAZGZM010000199.1:0-4493 GCA_964529955.1 uncultured Thermotogaceae bacterium | reverse complement strand
TTCAAAGGTTGTAAATATTAATTTTACTCCAGAGGAGATAGTAATCACCAAGGAGTCAAAACATTTGATTGTTCATAAGGTATCGAAAAAATGATTTACATTATTATGGTTTCAATTTTATGTTCCGTAATCATTATGTTTTTTTATATGGGGAAAAATAATTCTTGGAAGATTTTAATAGGTTATTCATCCATTGCTACAAAACTTGTTATTCTTCTTGTCTTTCTTGAAGATTTAATCAATTCTCCATATTTATCATCAATATTAATTATTTTCTTATTCTTAAGCTCAGGTGGAACTATTGTTGCAGCTTATTTTCTGGGAGCAAAGGAATGATTGTCATTTCGTATATTTTAATTATAGGTGGAGTATTTCTGATTGTTGGAGCTACAATTAAAGCATTATTATCAGGTAGTATCATAGATTCGCTTCACTTTATTGGTATTTCTGACACTGTTGGCTTGAATCTATTAGTCATTTATGCGATTATTAACAATTATCTGACTATACTTGAAGGGTTAACAATTATTTTGATTTTAATAGTTTCAGGAACTGTATTGTCGCATATTATTTCGAGATCGATAGTAAAAAATAACAGAAAGGTCAAATGACATGTCTTTAACTATTGTAGTAATAATATTATCTGGAGCATTAATATTTTCAGCTATTTCGGTAATATTTAAAAAATCCAACTTTAACAGCATAATCTGGTTTGGATTACTGGGTCTTTTCTCTTCATTGATAATGCTACTTCTTGGAGCTCCTGATGTTGCCCTGACCCAATTTACTGTTGGAGTAACACTTGTAGTACTGGTTTATGTAATGGCCATTAGAAAACAAAGAAATATAGTAATTGGATTCATAGATAAACCCTTTATGTTTAAAGAGTCTCATGGGGAAATGGATGGAATTGAATGGGAAATAATAAAAAGATTTGAGAAACTTTCTGGATTTTCCATCAACCTCAGAAGATTTGAAAGTCTTGAAGAAGGTAAAAAACACATTCATAACAGAGAAGTTGACATACTTGTAGGTGGAATCACAGAAAGAGATTCTTTCAAGGATAATGTTATAAAGCTTCCATATCTTCAAACGTTTATTTTTAAAGTAGAAAATAAAGAATATGATTATGCTGAATATAAAGAATACATGAAAAACAAGATGATGCAGTTCGCTAAACCTCATTCAAAAACTAATTATATAATTACATTTTCATCTAAATCAAAGGATCTATTTGAACTTTTAAAGGGAGAGCTTGATGATTTGAATAAAAGCGGTGAATTGATTAATATTGTGGAGAGATTTTTTTGAAAAAAATTATTGCTGTAATTATTATTGTTTATATTGTAGTTTTATCTTTTTTCTTAATAAGTTTTGGAAAATCAGATAACGCAAACAAAAATATTGCTAATCTGATTGAAAGAGTCAATATACCCAATACAATAACTGCTGTATATCTTGAAACGAGAGTTTATGATACTATTTTTGAAGTAATTCTTTTTTCACTGGCTGCGGTAGGTGTTAATTTTATTCTCAAAGATGAAAAAGTTCATTCTCTGAAAAATCAAACTTTGATTGCTACATCACATATTTACAGTATTTTTCTTTCAGCAACTTCTATATCACTTTTCCTTTATATCGTTCTTTATGGTCATTTGTCTCCTGGAGGCGGTTTTGGTGGAGGAGTTGTATTAGCAAGCGGAATTGTACTTTATGCAATATCCGCTAATTATAATAAAACAAACAAAGTAATAAATAAATATAGAATTGAAGATATTTCTAATATTTCTCTTTTAATAATAATAACTGTCATGATGTTATCTGTTATTTATGGAGAAGTGCTTGGTGATATTTCCAGAAAGCAGGAATTTGGAAGTCTTTTCAGCGGTGCATTTATTCCATTACTTAACTTACTTATAGGATTTAAAGTATTTGCAGGTTCATGGAAGATGTCTAATGATTTCATAAAAAGGAGGGGAACGTTATGACACCTGGTGATCTTACAATATATGTTTCTTTAATTTGTTTTGCAATAGGATTTTCCGGAATGATTATCAATCCTAATATGATTAAAAAGATAATTTCTCTTGGGATAGTTGAAACCTCAGTAACTCTTTTTTATGTTGGAATTTCTTCTCTTTCAGGAACCGAACCTCCAATAATATCTTCAATTCCATTTGTTGAAGGTTCTTATGCTGATCCTGTTCCACAGGCGGTAATAATTACTGGAATAGTAATCGGGTTTGCACTTTTGTGCCTTTTGCTTGTTTTTACAATCATGCTTTACAACAGATACCATACCCTTGATGTTAGAAGTCTTGAAGAAATCTTTCTAAGGGAGAATGATAATTGATTCTTTTAACTGTTCTAGTTCCTCTTTTTATAGGTATTATTCAATTATTATTTAAAAAATTCAGAAAATTTACTATTTCTATTTCCTTTTCATATCTATTAATAAATTTCATAATTATCATTATTAATAATGGAAAGATTATAGAAATGACTGTAGGGAATTGGGATAAAATAGGCATTTCATATGGTTTTGACTTTATGACCGAAATGTTCCTCGTTGCTTCTCTAGTCGTTTTCTCAGCTGTGATATTTAACTCTATAAATAAAAATTATCCAGGATTTTTCTATTCTCTGATCTCTATTCTTTATGGTTCATTAAATGCTGTATTCATTTCAAGAGATCTTTTTAATGTTTTTGTATCTGTTGAACTAGCTTCAATTTCTGTTTTCATTTTGATTGTCTTTCAGAGAAAGGGTTCTCAAATCTGGGCTTCCCTGAAATATCTTTTAATTTCATCCTTTGGATTTAATGTTTTTTTACTTGGAATAGGAATTGTTTATATAAATACTGGTACTTTCTCATTCGAAGCTTTGAATTATTCAACGAGGTTTTCAGCTCTTTTGATCTTTGGAGGATTGTCAATAAAATCGGGTTTATTCTTCCTCTCACTTTGGCTTCCAGATGCTCATTCAAAGGCACCAACAGAAGTATCAGCAATTCTATCAGGAATGATCGTAAAAATCCAGGTATATCTTGCAATAAGGTTTCTTGAATATGAATCATTTCAATGGCTCGAAAATATTTATGTTATTGCAGGTTGGATAAGCGCTATTGTTGGAGTCATTTTTGCTATTAATGCTAAAAATGCTAAAAGGATTCTAGCATATCACACTCTTTCTCAAGTTGGATTCATGTTCGCTGTTCCGAATATTTTTGGAGCTGAATATGCCTTTAATCATGCAATTTTTAAAAGTCTTCTATTTTTGGTAGTGGGAAATATTTATGAAAAAACAGGAATTATTAATTACAAGGATATGAAAGGCAAAATATCTAAGATAAATTATTTTCCTTTACTTATTGGCTCACTAGCAATTATAGGTTTTCCCCTGACTGATGGATACGTTTCAAAACACGAGTTGCTTATTCATTGTTCTAAACCCGGATTTATTCTTCTTTCAATAGCTTCAGTGGGAACAGTTATAAGCTTTCTCAAATTTATTACAATTGGTTATTCAAGAAAAATAAAATCAAAATTTATTCCTGGTCAAAATCTAGCATATTACTTGTTTGTAGGAATAATATTTTATATTGGATTAAGATATTTTACTTTCGACGATATACAAGTTACTCTTATTATTATTCTTATAGGAATAATATTCTTTTATCTTATCAGAAATCACATTAAACCAATAGGAAGAAGTTTGGAAAAACTTGATAATTCATTGATTATATATATTTTGTTTATAGCATTTCTCATGACGTATCTCGGATATTTTGTTATAAATAGATAAAACATGTATAAGAAATCAATGAATTTAAAAATACATTTTTAAAAAATTTTAGGAGAAATAATTGATAGTTTTATTAGTTCTTTTACCTTTATTTATTGGAATCTTACAATTAATATATAAAAACCAACGTAGATTCAATATATCTATATCATTTGTATATCTAATTATTAATCTGATTTTTATTATTTCACATAACGGAAAAGAATTAACTTATAAGCTTGGCAATTGGGGTGATTTAGGAATTACTATTGGTTTTGATTATATGACTGAATTATTTCTAATTGCGTCACTCGTTGTTCTTGCAGCAGTGATATTTAACTCTATGAACAAAAATTATCCGGGATTCTTCTATTCGTTGATATCTATTCTGTATGGCTCATTAAATGCTGTTTTCATTTCTAGGGATCTATTCAATGTGTTTGTTTCAGTAGAGTTAGCATCGATTTCAGTCTTTATTTTGATAGTTTTTCAAAGAAAGGGTTCCCAAATATGGGCTTCCCTTAAATATCTTATAGTATCATCTTTTGGATTCAATCTTTTTCTCATTGGAATTGGAATTGTTTATATGCAAACAGGTTCCTTTACATTTGAAGCATTAAATTTATCGAACAGATTTTCTGCTTTACTAATATTTGGAGGTCTTTCAGTAAAATCAGGTTTATTCTTTCTTTCATTATGGCTTCCAGATG
>CAZGZM010000198.1:0-4541 GCA_964529955.1 uncultured Thermotogaceae bacterium | reverse complement strand
ATTTATTTTAACACAGAAGAAGAATAGATTTAAAAATACATGATATAATCTTAGTGAAAAAAATAACATATTATTTTTTAAGGAGGTGCAAGTGTTGTCTCTTACTGAATGCCCCGGATGCAGAGAAAAGTACAATGAGCTAGAAGAATTTATATCAGGAGTTAAATCAGAGCCTGGTATATTAATTAATGTGCTGCATAAAGCTCAAGAACTATTTGGGTATTTATCAGAGGAAACACAGCAGTTTGTAGCTGATAAATTGGAAGTTCCACTAAGTCAAGTATATGGAGTAGTTACTTTTTATAATTTTTTCTCAACAAAACCAAAGGGAAAAAATCAAATAAAAGTATGTCTTGGAACAGCCTGTTATGTAAAGGGTGCTGATAAAGTAGTGCAAAGATTACTTGATGACTTGAAAGTTGGGATGGAAGAACCTACAAAAGACGGCTTGTTTTCTGTTCACGCTGTAAGATGTCTTGGAGCATGTAGTATGGCTCCTGTAGTACTCGTTGGGGAACGAGATTTTTATGGTAGGGTTACGCCTGATGAAGCTTCAAAGATAATTGAAAAATACAGGAGGAATGAAAATGGCGAAAATTAAAAGTCTAGAAGATTTAATGAAAATAAAAGACGATGCTGTAAAAAACTTAAAACTTAGAGAAACAGGAAAAAGGGGAAAAATAGTTGTAGCTATGGGTACTTGTGGAATTGCTGCTGGGGCTAAAGATACTTTCAAAGCAGTAGTGGAAGAACTATCTGATAAGGATATTGATGATATTTCTGTTGTGCAATCAGGTTGTTTTGGATTATGTGATGCTGAACCAACTATTGAAGTAAAACTGGAAGATTCAGAACCTATAGTTTATGGACACGTTACTCCAGAACAGGCAAAAAGAATAATTAATCAGCATATAATTAATGGTAAGGTCGTCGGTGATTTGATCTTAAAGCGTGGCGAATTATAATATAAGGATGTGAGTGTTAATGCCAGTTGTAGAAAATACAATTTTAATCTGTGCAGGAGGAGCTTGTATTTCGGCCGGAGAAAAGAGTGTTAAAGAAACACTGGAAGAAAAATTACAGGAATATTCTCTTGAAAAGGTAATCAAGGTTGTTGAAACCGGATGTATGGGAGCCTGTGATTTAGGACCTATAATGGTTGTTTATCCAGAAGGTGTTTTCTATCAAAAGGTTGAACCAAAGGATGTATCAAAGATTGTTGAAGAACATCTATTAAAGGGAAGAGTAGTAAGTGATCTTTTATATAAAGGGGATACAGGAGATTTAACTATTAAACCTCAGGAAGATATTCCTTTTTTCACCGAACAGGTAAAAATTGCTACAAGAAATTTAGGTGTTATAGATCCATTATCTATAGAAGAATATATTGCTAGAAATGGTTATTTTGCTTTAAGAAAAGTTCTTTTGGAAATGACTCCTGATGAAGTTATAGGAGAACTTAAAAAGAGTCAGCTTCTTGGAAGAGGAGGAGCAGGTTTCCCTACCTATATGAAATGGAGTTTTGCAAGCAAATCAGAATCAGATGTAAAATATGTTATCTGTAATGCTGACGAGGGAGATCCAGGTGCATTTATGGATAGAGCAGTTCTTGAAGGAGACCCTCATTCGATAGTTGAAGCAATGACTATTGCTGCATACGTAATTGGTGCAAAGAAGGGTTTTGTATATTGTAGAGCTGAATATCCTCTTGCAATTGAAAGATTGACAATTGCTATAAATAAAGCTAAGGAATTAGGTTTGCTTGGCGAGAATATCATGGGTACTGATTTCTCCTTTGATCTGGAAATAAGAATTGGAGCTGGAGCCTTTGTATGTGGAGAAGAAACTGCTCTTATAAATTCTATTGAAGGTAAACGAGGCATTCCAAGATTGAGACCTCCTTATCCTTCAGACAAAGGTTTATGGGGAAAACCAACATTAAATAATAATGTTGAGACTTATGCTAATATAGCTCCAATTATCCTAAATGGTGGAGAATGGTTTTCAAAATATGGAGTTGAAGGTTCAAGAGGTACAAAGGTATTTGCTTTAGCTGGAAAGATTAAAAATACTGGTCTAGTTGAAGTACCCTTTGGAACGACACTACGAAAATTAATTTTTGAAATTGGTGGTGGGATTCCTTATGGAAAAACCCTAAAAGCAGTGCAAACTGGAGGACCTAGCGGTGGATGTATTCCTTTAGAGTATATTGATACTCCAATCACTTATGATAATCTTAAGAAACTGGGAACAATTGTTGGATCCGGCGGTCTGGTAATTATGGACGAAGATGATTGTATGGTGGATGTTGCTAAGTACTTTTTGGAGTTTACGGTTGAAGAATCCTGTGGACAATGTACTCCTTGCAGAGAAGGAACAAGACAGATGTATGAAATTCTGGATAAGATTACTTCAGGCGAGGGTGAAATGAAAGATTTAGACAAGCTGAAGGAATTAGGAGATTACATTATGGAGTCTTCTCTTTGTAGTCTAGGCCAAACAGCTCCTCAACCAGTTGTTTCAACAATGAAGTATTTTTGGGAAGAATATCTAGCACATATAAATGAAAATAGATGTCCTTCTAAGAGATGTAAAGCTCTAACAAGGATTGTAATAGATAAAGAGAAATGTGTAGGATGTACTGCATGTTCAAGAGTTTGTCCAGTTAATTGTATTTCCGGAGAAGTAAGAAAGCCACATGAGATCGATCCGGAAGTTTGTACAAGATGTGGAAGCTGTATAACTGTATGTAGATTTAATGCTATTGATAAAGTATCACCATAAATATAAATACAGGAGATCTCTTAAGAGATCTCCCTTTTACAAATTTACAAGGGGAGGGAATAACTCGTGTCTAGAGATGAAATCAGAAAAACAGTAGAGGAAATCTACAATAAAGTTTCAAATGAAAGCCTCGAGAAGGGTGACGTTCTGATAAATACTTTACATGAAATACAGGATCATTATAAAAATTTTATTCCTGTTGAAGCTGCGGAAGAATTGCATAATATAACAGGTGTTCCTTTATCAAAAATATATGAAGTTTTAAGTTTTTACACCATGTTCTCTACAAAGAAAAGAGGAGAATATGTAATTAGAGTTTGTAAAAGTTTACCCTGTCATGTTGATGGTGGAGCTGAAGTAGTTGAAGCGTTGAAGAATGAACTGAAGATAAATTTCGGGGAAACAACTGAAGATGGACTTTTTACATTGGAACAATCAAGTTGTTTAGGATTATGTGGAGTATCTCCGGTTATGATGATAAACGAAGAAGCTTATGGTAATTTAACCCCAGAAAAGGTGAAAAAGATAATTGATGAAATAAAAAACAGAAAAAGAAGTGATGTAAATGCTTAAACCTATAACTATTTTAGTTTCTGTAGATTCTAATAGCGTGCTTTTGGGAGCAAGACATTATAAAAATTATTTATCACAGCTGATCAGAGAATATAATTTAGACTCAATCACTGATGTTTTAGAAACAGGAAGTTTTGGAAACTATGGTGAAGGTGTTTTAATTTCTATTCTTCCAGAAAATATACATTACTCGGTTAATTCAGAAAAGGATATTGAATTAATTGTTCAGGAGCAACTTCTTAAGGGAAGAAGAGTTCCCTCGTTGTTAGTAGAAGAAATTGAAGGAAAAGAAAAGGAAGAAAAAAAGAAATCGGTTGAGGAAAGAGTTGTATTAAGAAATGCTGGAGAAATTGATCCGAGAAATATCAACGAATATATAGCAAGAGACGGATATCAGGCTTTAGTAAAAGCATTAAAATCAGAAAGAATTGATGTAATTAAAGAAGTTAGGGAAAGTGGTCTAAGAGGAAGAGGTGGAGCTGGGTTCCCTACAGGCATGAAGTGGGAATTCACATATAAAGTAGATAAACCTGAGAAATACGTTATTTGTAATGCCGATGAGGGTGAACCAGGAACATTCAAAGACAGACTTATAATGGAAGGAGATCCACATTCAGTTATCGAAGGGATGGCTATTGCGGCTTATTCTGTAGGTGCGAATAAAGGATATATTTACATTAGAGGAGAATACTTCGAATCTATTTCTAATTTAAGAAAAGCTATTGAACAGGCTTATGAATACGGACTTCTAGGAGACAATATTTTAGATACTGGTTTTAACTTTGATTTGTCAGTTAGACTTGGAGCAGGAGCTTATATTTGTGGAGAAGAAACTGCATTGATCGAATCTATTGAAGGAAAATCAGGAAGACCAAGACTAAAACCTCCATACCCTCCAGTGAGCGGGCTTTATAACAAACCAACTGTTGTAAACAACGTAGAAACCTATGCTTCTGTACCACCTATTTTAATTAATGGACCAGAATGGTTTAAGGGACTTGGAACAGCAAACTCTGCTGGAACAAAGGTTTTTTCACTATGCGGTAATTTAATAAATAAGGGAATTGTAGAAGCAAAGATGGGAACAACTGTATCTGATCTTGTATACAATTTTGGTGGAGGAATCAGAGGCGGAAAAGCAATTAAAATGATTCAAACAGGTGGAGCTGCTGGAACATTTATAA
>CAZGZM010000197.1:0-4578 GCA_964529955.1 uncultured Thermotogaceae bacterium | reverse complement strand
TTTCTCCCAATACTTCTGAAAATTTTACTCCTCCAAAGGGAGGTCTGTGCCTTTGTAAAGATAGTTCCTCAACGGGAGTTCCAGTGATCTTTGATATTTCTCTTAATATCAGCTGGCCGCAGTTTTTGCCCTGACATGGCCCCATGCCGCATCTTGTTACTCTTTTTATTTCTTCTATATCTGTATATCCATTCTTAATTAAATCTCTTATTTCCTTCAGGGTAACGTCTTCACATCTGCAAATGATTACTTCTTCTTCCTTCATTTTCTCACCACCCTGATATTTCTTGCTAGATTAAAAAATTCTTTGGAAATTTCCACAGTTACTAAATTAGTTTTATCTCTCTTTTCATCCTTTAAAACATTTACAATTTTTCCTGAAGTTATTTTCTTTCCGCTTCTATCCAGAACATCAACCATATCTCCCTTTTTCGGTAAGGGAAGCATTTCATATGGTATGGATACTGTGGAGGTTTTGGCAGAATAATTCTTATTCATTAAGAAGATTGCTAAACCAGGACATCGACTTATGCACATTCCACAACCGGTACATTTTGAATGATCGATTTTTGGAAGGTTGTTTATATCATTTCCCTCTGATATTGCATTAAATGGGCAGTTATTGACACATGGGTCGCATGGTATTTTCTGAAAACATTCAATAACCGCAAAGGGTTTTTCGTTCATTCTTTCTTCTGAGGGAAGAATCCCATTTATGTTTTCCTGAGAAGGTATTCCGGTTCTTTTAAGATTGTCGATGTTTAAAATAAAATTATCTTTTTTTTCTTTATAATCGAAATCTGTAATTAGTTTTTTCAGTCCAGTTCTTAATTTTGATCCTGTTGGACCACTTCTGAGAGTATTCAAATTATTCTTTATTTTTGTTATTCTTTTTTCAATTTCAGAAGATTCTTTGAGTGATTTTGTTGCACAGAGACCTGCAAGTTCTCCCTCTAGCATCGCTGCTGTTGCTTCTTCAATTCCAGATAAATCTCCTGCTACATAAATGTTTTTCAGAGAAGTCTGCATATTCTCATTTCTAATGGGAACTTCTCCTCCAAGTTCAGAAATATACTTTGTTTCACAACCACTCTGAGAAAGAATATCTATAAGGGGGTTCAGTCCAACTGATAGGCATATGCAATCGCACGCTATTTCCTTTTCAGTTCCGTTAATTTCTTTCCATTTTTTATCAAGTTGAACTATTTCTGCGCCCTTAACTCTTTCCTTTCCTATAGCCCTTTTTATTGTATGAGAGGTGTAAATTGGTATACCTAATCTTCTGATTTTTGAAGCATGAACTGAATATCCTCCAATGAATGGAGCGGCTTCAACAATACCGGCAACTTCTACCCCTGCCTGAATGAGCTGATAAGAAACTATTAATCCGATGTTTCCTGAGCCAATCATAAGGATTCTGTTCGCTGGTTTAACACCATAAATATTCATCAATGTCTGTACAGCACCAGCTCCATATATTCCCGGTAGGTCGTTGTTCTCAAATGTGAGAGACTTTTCAAATGCTCCTGTTGCAAAAATTATTCTTTTGGGGGAGAATTTCAGCATTTTTTCATTTTGCAGGACTGTGAATATATTTTCTTCCTTATAATACCCCAGAGCCCTGGCACCAAGACGTAAGTTTATATTTTCGTTATTTTCTATTTCCCTCATCAAATCATCAGCTATTTTTATCCCACGAGTTCCAGCTCTTTCTTCCTTGGAACCGAAGAATCTATGGGTTTGCTTTATTAGCTGACCACCAAGAAAATTCCTTTCCTCAATCAGGGTGGTATTTATTCCGTTTTTTCCACAGACTAAAGCAGCAGATATCCCGGCAGGACCTCCGCCTATTATGAGAACATCTGTATTAATCAATCAAATCACCCCTGGGATTCTGGGATTGCACGGTCATTCCATCCTGTACATCTGTTACGCAGATTCTGACATTTGGAACACCATCAACTGTCATTAAACATGATGAGCAGTGACCAACAGCACAAAATAAGCCCCTGGGTCTTTGAAGTTTGGAGCTTGTGTTGTATTTTATTATTCCGTTTGCATGAAGGGCAGCTGCGATTGTTTCTCCTTCGTAAGCTTTGACCTTTTGTCCATCGAACATGAAGTATATTTCTTTACCTCTATTGAATGTTAGAATTGGATGATTTTCTAATCTCATACTTCCTCCATAAAAAATAATCTTTCTATAGAATTCTTACATTAAATAGAATCTTTTTAAAATGCAAAATATGGCGATTATTGTTGAATAGGGGTCATTCTTCGCTTTAAAGTATGTTATAAGAGAGTATGAATAAGTATGCGTTTTATCTCATTTTTTTACCAGTATTCTTCCCCAGGATGGGTGGAGTAGAATATCTTCTTTGTCGGATATATTTATATCTTCATCATTGAGAATATCTCTGTAATACCCGTTTTCTATTTTGTTTTTTAAAAAATAATCATTATTTGAAATATTTATCAGAACAATTACTTTTTCTTTTTTTGATTGCCTTTTGAAAATTAGAAGTTCCGATTCTTTGTAGATTTCTGAGTACTTCCCATATTTTAATCCCTCTGAATTCTTTCTGATTTTAACCAGTTTTTTAATAACTTTAAATAAATCTCTGTTCATTGTTGTTTTTTCAATTTTATTTATATCTAAATACGGTCTGATTTTTTTATCTGAGTTATCTTTTATTCCTTCTATGCCCCATTCGCTGCCGTAGTATATTGAAGGAATTCCAGGAATTGTGAACAGTAATATATGAACGGGATAAAGATGATAATCATTTTTTAAATTCGTAGCTATTCTGGAAACATCATGATTATCTACAAAGTTGAACAGCGTTTTATCTCTATATAATCCGCCCTCTCCAAACTGCCTGTTGAGAGAGTATCCTATTTCAAACATATTTTTATCATTCATTGAGGAATGAAATCCTTTATAGCATTCGTAATTGGTTACTGAATTTCTTTCCCTGTTAATTATATATCTGTTGTAATCACCATGAATCAATTCGCTTATGAGATAAAAATCCTCTTTTAGATTTTTGGTAAATAAGGTTAAATCTTTCATGAATTCAATACTTAAGCAATCCGCTGCGTCCAATCTCAGTCCATCAATATCGAATTCCTTTATCCAGAATTTGACAGCACTGAAAAGATATTCTTTAACTGAAGTATTTTGCAGATTTAACTTTACAAGACTGTCGTGTCCATTCCAGTTGCTGTATGATAAACCATCATTGAATCCATTGTTATTATTAAAATTGACATTTTGAAACCAGTCTTTATATTGAGAACTTTCTCTGTTCTTTTTTAAATCCTTAAATGCAAAGAATTCTCTGCCAACATGATTGAATACACCGTCAAGAACAATTTCAAGATTATTCGAATGAATTTCCTCAACTAACTCCTTGAAGGAATCATTTGTTCCAAGTCTACTATCAATAGTGAAAAAATCCTTTGTATCGTATCCATGATAAATTGATTCAAAGATTGGGTTTAAAAGAATAGTCGTAGCTCCGAGTTCTTTTATGTGAGCAATCCAGTTTTTAATGATCTGCAATCGTTCAACTGGTTCTTTTTCAAAGTCATTTTTAAAATAGCAATTACAAAGTCCAATTGGATAAATCTGATAAATAATTTTTTCCTGAATCATAAAGATTTCCTCCTTCTATACCTATAGGTATATTATAAATAAAAAAAAATCAAGCGTAAATTCCATGCATGAATTGGTGTGAAACTGTAAAAATTAGATCATCATTCAATTTTTCTGGATTATCTATATATAGATTTATGTATGAATTAATAACTCCAATAAACGATACTGTCAGATTTTTGTTTTTACCCTTAAGATTTCCATGATGCTCAGCCATTTTTATAAACATATTTTCTATAATAGAATAAACCTGAAGTACATATTTTTTAGATACTTCTTTCCAATTGTTGTCTGTGGGTAAATACTGTAAATATAGAAAAATTTTGTAATAGTCTATATTATTTTTTGAAAAATTAAAAAGTGTTCTAACAGTTTTATTTATTGTAAGAGGTAGATCGCCTGAATAATCAGTGGAAGTTCTGAGTTTGTCTAATAAAAAATTAAATTTTGATGAGAGAAGTTCTACTATCAATCCTTCCTTATTATTAAAATAGTGATACAGTGTAGGTTTTGTAACACCAGATTGATTTACAATGTCCTGAATTCCCACCGAATCAAATCCATTATTAGAATAAAGGTATAATGCTGTCTGAAGAATTTTCTCTCTATTATCCATAGTTCCTCCAGAAACATTATACCTTTAGGTATATAAGAAATCAATCAGTTACTCGAATTAATTACAATTTTTTCGATCCTTTATGCTCCCAATTAAAACTAAGAATAGTCCAACAGGTTCTAAGAAAAACAATGGATAGAGTTGCAGGTGCATCGAATCAAAAACGAAGATTGCAACAATATTAATTATTATCATGAAAAAAAGACAGAAGAATCTTATCACATTAACTCTCAATATCTTTCCACCTAAATTTTTAAATATCAGTGTTAATAAAATAACTAGAGATGGAATTAGAATTGGAACT
>CAZGZM010000196.1:0-4634 GCA_964529955.1 uncultured Thermotogaceae bacterium | reverse complement strand
GATTTAAACAGAATAAATAACAAAACAAAGATTGCTATAAAGGCAAAGGCGATCGTACTTATCTGATTACCAACTACTTCTTTATTCATTTCGTATGTAAATAGTAACTGTGAAACTACGTATGGATTATATTTTTCATAGTCATTTAAGATAGTTTGTATTTCGGTTAAAATTCTTTCAGTGTTAACCGAGTCGGTGTAAGGAGTTTTCAATATTATTCTTAACACGCCATCCTTAAGAAATGAACTGACTTGAGAACTAATATCTTCATTGTTATTAGCAAACAATTGTAAAAGAGGCAAAGGTACATTAAATGCTTCAGAAATATCCAAAATCGAATTTGTTCCGTATATTCCATCAATTGATTTAAATTTTTCAAGCATTTCAGAAATAGTTTCTGAATCATCCTGACTGAATAATTTTCCATCGTTCGATAAAACAACGTAATAGGGCATTACCCAGCCGAATTCCTCTACTGAAATCTTCGAAGAAACAATTACTGGATCATTTTCCTTGAAATATTCAAACTGATCCATCCTTATAGGTATTGTCATTATTATAAAGGGAGAAATAGCAAGACATATTAACAGAAAAATTGTTAGTGTCTTATCAAACTTTCTTCCTGTTGAACTGAAAAATTTTGAAAAACTGAGTCCCTTTCCTCTTTTCTTTAAATCCTTTAATTTAATAAAATTCGGGAGCAGAATCATTGTAAATAACAGAGAAAAAAATATTCCAAGGGAAACAAGAATTCCTAAATGTTTGAAAGCATCCATTGAACTAAAAATGAATGTTAAAAAACCTATCATTGTTGTTAAACCTGAGAAAATTATTGGATGCTTTTCTTCTTTAATCGTTATTTTCAAAGCTTCTGTCCTAGTAAGCTTTTCTCTTTCAGTTATGTATTTGTCTACAAAATGCAATCCATATGAAGAGCATATTATAATAAGAAACAATCCTGAAGTTGAAGTTAATACATTCAATTGAATACCTATCAACGATGATATGCCTATGGTCCATATTAATGAGAAAATTGATAAAAGCGGTGGAATTATTGCACCAAAAACACTTTTTAATTTTAAAAAATATAAGAAAACTATAAGACTAAACAGAAGTGGTGGAAATACTAGAACCAAAAGAAAAATTGAATTGTCTAGCGATTTATTTATTACTGGTCCACCTGTCATATATACTTCCAAATAATCTAAATCATTATCTATTAGACTATATATAGAATCCATTACTCCTTTATCAACAACTTCAGCAGTAATGAATAATGTATCGCCCTCTTCGTTTATAAGATTTCCTACATAAAGATTGTTATCAAATATTTCATCGACATTTGTCTCAGGAACTCCTTCAATGAAATAAGGTTCATAATTTATACTTGTCCCAACAAAATTTACCTTTGCACTATCAAAAATTGAATTGACAAGCTTTACATTTTCTATCCCCTTTAAATCCTGAACAAAATTATAAACCATTTTTAATTCTTTATCATTATAAATAGAATCAATTTTAACAATGATTAAAATTAAAGAAGATTTTCCAAAGATTTCTTCCATATTATCATAATTAGTTACTGAGGGAGTATCTCCAGAAAGCAAAGCTTCCATGCCCTCAATTTTTAAGGAACTCAATGCTAATATCCCAAAAAATATTGTAATCATAACAAACGAAAGAATAATTATAAGAGATTTTTTAATTTTTATCACCTCTGATTATTACATAAATTATTTTCACATATTTTATTATACATTAACCGAACCATACTTCATTTTTTTAATGATATAATATTATAAATTTTTATAAATTTCGGATGGTGATTTTATTAACAAAATATACTTCGTTAGACATGGTGAAAGTGTCGCAAATATTGAAAAAGTCTTTACTAACAGCACTGATGAAAAATATTGTCTTACAGAAAAAGGTGTAAAACAGGCTGAAGCAGTTGCAAATTATTTTAAAAAAATTAATATAAATTATATTTATTCTTCTGAAATATTTAGAGCTCAACAAACTGCAAAAATAATATCGCAAAACATTGGAATCGAAGTGAATATTTTAGAATATTTCAACGAACTGAATGTTGGAGATTTAGAAGGAAAACCAATAAAAGGACTCAACATGCTTTCTTTCATAAGTATCTTAGACAAATGGAAAAAGGGAAAAATGGATAAGAGGTTTCGTAATGGTGAGAGTATGACCGATTTGATTAAAAGAATGAATTTGGGTTTAAAAAAGATTATCCAAAAAAATAATAACTTGAATATAATTGTAGTTTCACACGGTGGAATAATTTCTGCGGCTTTACCTTATTTATCAAAAAATGTAAATTCAAAAGATTTTTATACCATTAAAAATATGGATGTAAAAAATTGCTCGATTAGCATCTTTGAATCATTAATTGAAAATAATGAACTAATCTTAAATTTAGTTGAATGGAATAACTGTGATCATCTAGAAGATTAATTTTTTCAAATTGTTATAAATTATATTCAATCGTATACTAACCCTAAAATGATTTATTTTAGAATGCTTATTACGTGTTATAATTCTTTTCGGAATTTTAGAAAAGAAGGTGATCATTATAAACAGAATATATTTTGTAAGGCACGGAGAAAGTGAAGCAAACGCAGCAAAAATTTTTACTCATGATCCAAATGCTAAATATAAACTAACTCAAAAGGGAATTGAACAGGCAAAATTTACAACTGATTTTTTTAAAAAAATTGAAATAGATAAAATTTATTCATCTCAAATATTACGAGCCTTCCAAACAGCTTCTTATATAGCTGAACTAAAAAACAAAACTGTAAGCAAAATAGAGTATTTTAATGAATTGGATCTAGGATATCTTGAATGAAAACCAATTGAAAACGAGTATTTAAACTCTTACAAGGAAATATCGATGAAATGGCAGGAAGGCAAAATTGAATTACCATTTGAAAAAGGAGAAAGCTTAAAATCTCTAGCTGAAAGAATGAAAAAGGGTATTATGGAAATTATCGATATGAATAATAAATTGAATATTATAGTAGCAGCTCATGGGGGCATCATATCTGGAGCTCTCCCAATAATTTGTAACAATGTCAATTCAGTGGAGTTCTTTCAGAATAATAAAATGCATGTTGAAAATTGTTCTGTTACATTATGTGAGGTAATAAAGTCAGAAGATGAACTATTAATTGAGATGATTGATTGGAATAACACTTCACACATACTACAATTAGTGTAAATATTTTACATATGATTCCTCGTCTGGAATTCTTTTTTTTACATATAAAATATCTTATAATGTTATTTGAGGTAAGTATATGAGTAAAATTTTTATTATCCTGGATAATATTATTAATATGAAAACTGACGCTATTGTCAATGCTGCTAACAATTCATTGCTTGGTGGAGGTGGTGTTGATGGTGCCATTCATAAACATGCAGGCAATGAACTTCTAGAAGAATGCAGAACTCTTAATGGTTGTTTAACCGGTGAAGCAAAAATCACTAAAGGATATAACTTAAAGGCCAAATGGATAATCCATACCGTTGGTCCTATTTGGAAAGGCGGACTAAACAACGAAGATACTCTACTTAAAAATTGCTATAAAAATTCTCTTTTACTAGCAGAAGAAAACAAATTACATTCCATTGCTTTTCCATCTATAAGCACTGGAACTTATTGTTTTCCAATAAAAAGGGCCGCAAGGATTGCTGTTAAAGAAATATTCTCGACTTTAATAACTCTTAAGCATCTGAATAAAGTATTTATGGTTCTTTTTGATACAAATACTTTCAATATATATAGTGAAGAGTACAAAAATATAATTTCAAAAAACGCAATTTATGAATAATCAATACTATCTTGATGAAAAGATTAAAAATTGGCTTTTAAAAGGAGATCCTTCAATAATATTTTTAACAAATAAATATCTACTGAATGCTTCTAGTGATAAACTGTTGTCATTTCAGAAAAAAGCTGAAAGAAGTGGCTGGATAAAAAAACTTTTAGATCTCCAGAGAAATGATTATACTTGGGGTAATGGATTATACTCTCCAAAATGGATATCAACACATTATACTCTTCTGCTATTAACCAGATTAGAAGTAAATCCTAAGAATAATAAATGTAAAAATTCTGCTAGATTGTTACTTGAAAAAGGATATTTCAAAAGAGATAAATGCATTAATTTTAGTAAATCAAATAGGGGAAGCGATGTTTGCGTAACAGCTATGATTCTTATGATGCTATCATATTTTAATATCAAAGATCAAAGAATGGAAAGATTTATAGATTACTTTATCGAAAATCAATTCAAAGATGGGGGTTGGAACTGCAGATTAATGGATAATCATAGTTAAGTTCATATAACATTAGGTGTCTTGGAATCATTTCACAAATTCAAAGAAATCAATGATTACAAAATACAGGAAATCAAGAAAATGGAAAATGATGGACGAGAATTTCTCCTATCCCATAGATTATATAAATCTTCTAAAACTGGAAATGATATGAACAACAAATTCAAAATGATTTCATTTCCACCAAGATGGAAATACGATATTCTAAAAGCTATGGAATATTTTTCAAATTCAAATGTTAAATATGATAAAAGAATAAAAACAACAAGACTTAG
>CAZGZM010000195.1:0-4714 GCA_964529955.1 uncultured Thermotogaceae bacterium | reverse complement strand
TTAGAAGAATGGTAAGAAATATTGTTGGAACCTTGATTAAAATGGGAACTAATGCTTGTGACCCAGAGGATATGATTAAATTTATCGAAGCAAAAAACCGTTCTGTTATTCCTGGAACAGCACCGGGACATGGATTATTTTTATATAAAATTATTTTTGATGAATTTGAAACCTAATATTACAGGGAGAATTTCTTATTTTTTTATTAAGAAACTGAACTTATTTAATATAATTCTTCTCTTAATAAGGTAAGAGAAGTTTTTATTTTATTTATGTGGTATGAATTTCAGAAATTTTTTATATTTATATATATTTATTTTAGTTGGGGGAGTCATGAAAAAAATATTCTTTGTTTTATTTGTTTTATTAGTATCTTTTGGACTTGGGCAGGATATTTTCGATTTTGTCCCGTCTGATTTTGGATATTTTTTAATAATCAATAAAACAATTGATTACTTAAATCACTTAAAAGATAATTCTCCTTTCTTCAACGGATACTTTAGTAAAGAAGGATTTAATGCAGAAAATGTAATATACAGTTATATTGATGCAGCTGGTTACAATAATGAAGTCGACACTTCAATTCTAAAAGATGCACTAAATAATGAAATTTTGATAGCCGGAGATGAACTTGATTTAAATATTCAGGATTTTTTAGTCTTTGATCCTTTATATTATATTGAACTATTTAAAACAAGCAGTGGTAAATTGTTTTTAATCTGGGAAACTGTCGATCCGGCTTCTTTGATAGAGGCAGTTTCAGCTGTGTTAAATTTAAGTATTTTTAAACAAAAGGGAGAAGATATACATGAATTAAGAGGTAACGAAATATGTTTCTATTACAGAACATACGAAGATTACTTAATTATCGGTAGTACCAAAGAATCATTGATTACTGCAAATGAAGTTTATTCATCAAGGGATAATAATTTATTATCTGATGAAAATAAAAAGAAATATATTTCTGAAAGAATTGATAATACATGGCTAACAGGGTATTTTGATAGTAATAAATTCTCAATTGAACTTGGAATTGAAGCAGCTTTTTCAACTCAAGAAACATATCTTTTTGCATTGCCAAAAGATGATACTTTAGTAGTTGAAATTTCTCAAAAAATGTTGTTTGTTAACGAAAATGAATTAATAGAATATATTTCTAATTATAAAAGTCAAAAAAATGAATCTGAAAAAATTATCTTTGGAGATTATGTAGTTCTTTTTCCCGCAGAAAGTATCGGAACTCTATCCAATGAGTTATCAAATTGGTTTGAAATAAATCTAGAACAATATTCAGATTTAGCTGATTTGTTTATAAAAAGTATTGAAAGCAGTAAGGAATATGCAAGATTATTTGGGGATATTTTTGATAACAAAGCAGACTTTTCAGTAGTTTTTAACCTTGATGATTTATATTTGGAAGATATTATAATTTTTCTTAATGAAAATTTAATTGAAATTTCTAAAGGGTTTTATTCTTATAAGGTAGATAAAAGTGAAATTTTTCTATATATATTTTTAAATGATAATAATTTAATCATAACAACTCTTCTACCTGACGAATTTTCGAAAAAAATAAATAAAGGTTTTAAAATAACCGAATATCAAATTTTCAAAGATTTAAAGGAAAAAGGATTAGAGAATGTTATCATAGAAGGTTACTTAGATCTAAGTGTTATTTTTGAAGAATATTTTGGAATTTCTACAAAAAGTGGTTTGATTTTTCAGCAAAATATTGATGCTGATGGTAATGCAAGATATAATATTATTTTGAAATAATGGAGTGATTTAAATGGGAATATTTGAATCTATTTTTGATAAAAATGAAAGAATGCTTAAGCCATATTATAAAGTATTAAAAAAAATAAATTCTTATAATGAAAAAGCAGAGAAACTTAGTAATGATTCTTTTATTAGTAAAACTGAAGAATTTAGAAATCGAGTAAAGAAGGGAGAACAAATAAAAACAATTCTACCCGAAGCCTTTGCTTATGTTAGAGAGGCTGCTAAAAGAACAATAGGATTATATCCCTTCGATGTACAAATAATAGGAGCGCTTGCTTTAAATGAAGGAAATATTGCGGAAATGAAGACTGGTGAAGGTAAGACTCTCGTTGCAACTATGCCTCTTTATTTAAATGCATTAATGAAAAAGGGTACACATATTGCTACTGTTAACGATTATTTAGCAAAAAGAGACGCAGAATGGATGGGTCCTGTATATGAATTTATGGGATTAAAGTGTGGTTTTATACAATCTGGAATGAATCCATCAGAAAGAAGAGATGCATATGAAGCAGATGTAACCTATGGAACTGCTAACGAATTTGGATTTGACTACTTAAGAGATAACTTAAGTTATAATCTCCAAAATAAAGTGCAAAGAGAACACTTCTTTTCAATCGTAGATGAAGCAGACTCTATATTGATTGATGAAGCAAGGACACCACTAATAATTTCTGGTCCAAAGGAAGATTCTTCTAATCTATATAAACAATTTTCATCAATTGCTGGAAGATTTAAAATAAATACTGATTATACAATTGAAGAAAAAGAAAAAAGTGTTAGTCTTACTCAAAAAGGAATTGAGCACACAGAAAAAATTCTTAACATCGAAAATTTATATGATCCTGATAACTACAAATATGTATTCCATTTGATTAATGCACTAAAAGCTATTAACTTCTTTAAGTTAAATGATCAATATGTGATTAATAATGGTGAAGTTGTTATTGTAGATGAATTTACTGGTAGACTTCTTCCAGGAAGAAGATATAGCGAAGGTTTACATCAGGCGATTGAAGCAAAAGAAAGAGTGAAAATTAAGAAAGAGAGCGTTAATTTTGCTACAATAACTTTTCAAAATTATTTTAAAATGTATGAAATTTTATCTGGAATGACAGGAACGGCTGTAACTGAAGCATCCGAATTTGAATCCATTTACGATGCAAAGGTTCTAGCCATTCCTACAAATAAACCTGTAATCAGGGATGATAAAGATGATTTTGTATATAGGACAAAATCAGAAAAATATGAAGCGATTTTAAATGACATTTCTGAAAGATATGAAAAGGGGCAACCAGTTTTAGTTGGAACTACATCAATTGAAAAAAGCGAAATGTTTAGTAAAAAACTTAAAAATAAAGGTGTTCCACATCAAGTATTGAATGCAAAGTTTCATGAGAAAGAAGCTGAAATAGTATCTACAGCAGGAGAAAAGAATACTGTAACTATTGCCACGAATATGGCTGGTAGAGGTACTGACATAAAGTTGGGAGAAGGAGTCAATGAGTTAGGTGGATTATATGTTATAGGTACAGAAAGACACGAAAGCAGAAGAATTGATAATCAGCTAATTGGAAGATCCGGAAGGCAAGGAGATAATGGAGAATCAAGGTTTTTCCTTTCATTGGAAGATGATATGATTAGACTATTTGGTGGAGAGAAATTAGAAAAAATGATGGATATAATCAAAATTGAAAAGGGGCAACCTATAGAGAATTCTTTGCTAACAAAAGTTATTAATTCTGCTCAGAAGAAGATAGAAGGTATTCATTTTGGAGTAAGAAAAAATTTATATGAACTGGATTTAGTAATGGATAAATTAAGAACAGAAATATATGGGCATAGAGATTGGATTCTAAAGGGCGAGGATATAGAAGAACATTTTAGAGAAATGGTTTTAGAATCCATAAATAGAAAATTATCTGAGTATCAATCTATTCCAGACAAAGAAGAATTTAGAAAAATCTTTGGTTTTTTTTCTAACGAACAAATTGATACTTTATATAAAAAAGAATTTAAAGTTATTGATGAATTAGAAAAAATTGTAGAAGAAGAAATATTGAAATCCTTTGAAAATAAAAAGAATGAGTATAAAGAAGAATTTAAAGAGATATTTAAATATGTTGCATTAAGAGTAATTGATGAAAATTGGAAGATGTTTTTAGATAACTCAGAACACGTTAAAGATTCTATAAGATTAAGAGCTTATGGACAAAAAGATCCACTAGTAGAATATAAAAAAGAAACCTATAAACTTTTTGAAAACATGGTAGATTCGATTAATGATCAAACAATTGATTATATGATGAGAGTAAAAAAAGTTGATAAAGAGAAATCTGAAACGAGAGCAAAAAATGAATTTAGTAAACTCAGTGCTGTACATAGTGATTTCTCTTCTGTTTCTTCCAAAGGAAAAAAAGAGCAACCTAAGGGAATTAAGCATAATAGGAGATTTAAAGTAAAAAATAATGGGTGATAAATTTGATTGATTACGAAATTAAGCAAAAATATACTGAATTACTCGATAAATTCAGTTCAGTAAAAGGAACAATTGATATGGAAATTCAAATGGAGAATTTGAAAAAAATAGATGACGAATTATCAAATCCTGATGTTTGGGCTGATCAAAAAAAAGCAGCGGACCTTGGAATAAAAGCACAACAAATAAGAGAAGATATTTCAATGATTTCTAAGGTGGAAAATATTTTTGAAGACATAGAAGTAGCTTTTGAACTCGCTGATGAAGACGAATCAATTATAGATACTATTAACGAACTCCTTGATCAATCCCAAAAAATGGTATATGATTTTGAGTTTAAAATCCTTTTAAGTGAAAAATTTGATAGGAATAACGCTTTTATCAGTATTCACCCTGGTGCAGGAGGAACAGAATCTCAGGATTGGGCTTCAATGTTATTAAGAATGTATATAA
>CAZGZM010000194.1:0-4727 GCA_964529955.1 uncultured Thermotogaceae bacterium | reverse complement strand
TTTACAGTCCATTTATCGATAATTCTGCGTTAGAAATGTATAGAGCATTCGATAAGTTTATGGATTTTTTCTCTCCAAGTGAATTTAAGGGCCATGCTAAGTATGTGAAAAGAGTTGTTGGATTACCTGGAGATGAGATAGAGTTAAGAGTTGCAGAAGAATTTAGTGATGAAAAGATTAATTTAAGGTTGTTACCTGTTGACGAGGAAGCCAGATACCAACTTTATGTTAATGATGAACTTTTAGAAGAAGCAGAAGATATCAGATATTCAAAGGTTGGAATATTTGCAGATCCTAATTTTTATGAAGGTTTAGCTCATCCTGATTTACAAAAGGATTCCATTTATTATCAGTTCTTTTTAGCTTATCAAAATATCATAAATTATCATGAGTATTATGATGAAGTTTTAGATTCTTTAGATTTATCAAAATATATTGAGCAAGATCCTATTTCTAAGCAAGTTGCAATTACTATACCTGAAGGTTTTTATTTTTACATGGGGGATAATACAACTCAGAGCTTCGATAGCAGATTTTTCGGTTTTGTTCCTGAGAAAAATATTGTAGGTACACCAATGCTCAGAATATGGCCCTTTAATAGATTTGGACCATTAGATAAAGAATAAAAAAAAACCGGGGATATCCCCGGTTTTTATTAATGTACTGTATGGCGGAAGCGGAGGGACTCGAACCCTCAAGGGGATTTCTCCCCACCGATTTTCAAGACCGGCTCCTTACCAGTTAGGATACGCTTCCAACGAGGATAATTATATATTACTTTAAAAGAATAATCAAGTGGTTTTTATGAAAGATATTCAGAATGAAAATGATTTAAGAAAAATATCCCTAGATAAAGTCGGGATCAAGGGTTTAAGATATCCAATAGTAGTAAAGGATAAGGAAAATAAATTTCAGAATACTACTGGAGTTTTTTCTATTTATGTTTTTTTACCCCATAATTTCAGAGGTACTCACATGTCTAGATTTGTCGAAGTACTCAATAGGCATTCTAATAATCTTTCTCAAAAAAATCTAAATAAAATTCTTGATGATATAAAGAATACTTTGAATTCAAAGGAAGCGCATCTTGAAGTTGACTTTCCATATTTTTTAGGTAAAAAAGCCCCTGTTTCGAAAATTGAAAGTATAAGTAGTTATAACTGTTCATTTATTGCAAATAAAAACGATAAGATGTCATTTGTTTTAATGGTTCAGGTTCCAGTTACTACATTATGCCCCTGTTCAAAAGAAATAAGCCAAAGAGGTGCTCATAATCAAAGAGCGATGGTAAGCGTTTATCTCAAAATGAATAAGATGGTTTGGATAGAAGAAATAATTAAATATATTGAGAAATCAGGTAGTGCTCCTATATATAGTTTACTAAAGAGAAATGATGAAAAATATTTAACAGAATTAGCTTATGATAATCCAAAATTTGTAGAAGATGTAACTAGAGACGTGGCAATTCTTTTAAATAGTGATGAAAGAGTTACATGGTATAAAATTGAAGTTGAAAGTTATGAGTCAATTCATAACCATTCTGCTTTTTCATCTTTAGAGGTAAATAAATGAACAACATAAATATTGATGCAATAAAAAGAAATAAAATAAAAAATTTTTTTACTTTGCTTAAATCTTCAAAACATAATTTAATTTCTTCTAATACTAAAGAATCTTTTGAGATTAAACATATTGAGGATATAATTATTCCTCTGAACAAAATAAATGTTGGGAAAAAAAATATAGATATTGGTACTGGAGGAGGAATTCCTGGAATAATTCTGAGTATTTTTTTTGATGAATCGGATTGGACACTTCTCGATTCTATTTATAAGAAAGTTAATGAGATCAACTCCTTTGTAAGTCAATTAAATATAGACAATGTTTCTTTGGTTTATGAAAGAGTTGAAAACTATGCAAAAAAAAATTTTGAAATATTCGATTCTGCATTTTTTAGAGCAGTTTCAAGAACTGATATATGTTTAGAGTATGCTTATCCTTTATTGAAAAGCAAAGGAAAGATTTATCTGTATAAAGGTCCTGGTTTTCTTTCTGAAAAGAAATATTGGGAAAAAGCCTGTAATATACTAGGAATTGAATTTATAAAAAATATTGAATACAGTTTAAGTGATAATTCAAAAAGGAATTTATTAATGTTTGAGAAAAAGAGTAATTCAAAAATAAAACTTCCAAGAAAGAATGGAATGGCAAAAAAACGCCCAGTTGGTGAATTATAATGAAGGGAAAGATTTTTCTTGTAGGAACTCCAATAGGCAATCTGGAGGACATTACATACAGAGCTGTAAAGATACTTAAAGAAGCGGATATTATTCTTTCTGAAGATACAAGAAGATCAATAAAACTTTTAAATGAGTATTCAATTCACCCCAAAGAATTATTATCATATAATTCTCATAATTTTTCATCTAGAAAAGATAAAATTTTGAATTATTTAAATTCAGATAAAAAAATAGCTTTTATATCCGATGCTGGGATTCCCGTCATTTCGGATCCTGGTTTATCTCTAGTAGAATTGTCATATGAAAATGAATTTGATTTTGATGTTATTCCAGGTCCAAGTGCGGTTACAACTGCGATAGCAGCTTCCGGATTTGGTGGAAGTAACTTTTCTTTTTTCGGATTCTTACCACGTGGAAAGAAAAGAAGAAGAATATTTAGAAAAATTTCTGAGGGATTATTCGAAAATAAAAATATTGTTTTTTTTGATTCTCCATATCGTATAAAAGAATCTTTAAAGGATTTTTTAAATATCGTCGGAAATAGAAAATTGTTTATTGGAAGAGAACTGACAAAAATACATCAAGAATATATCTACTCAAATATAGCAGAATTTCTAAACGGAATTGATGATCGAAAAATTATTGGTGAATTAACTGTCGTTATTTCGGGAAGAGAAGAAGAAAATGAATAGCTTACTTGAAATGATAAGAAAATTTATTTCTTTAACTCCAGCAGTAATTATTGCAATTTATGCGCATGAATTTGCTCATTATTATTTTGCAAAAAAAATAGACAGCAAATCAGTGTACTGGTTTAAGCCGAAATTTCTTAAAGTTTTTGATCCAGTTGGAATAATTATGTATTATTTATATTTTTACGGATGGTCAAGACCATATCCTATAAATTTTTGGAGATTAAAAGCTAAAAGTAGAAAAGGATTAGTTTTAACTATACTTTCAGGTCCTATAACTAATTTATGTATTGGAATAATATCAATTACTCTTTTTTATTTTTTTCGACTTAATAATTATTGTATTTATACTTCAGATAATGTTGGTAATCGAATTTTTTTGATTTTTTTTTCTGAGATAATCTATTGGATTTCAATAGTAAATTTAAATACAGCAATTTTTAACATGCTTCCTTTTCCACCTCTTGATGGGGGAAACTTGATAAAGGTTTTCGCTTCAGAAAAATACTTACAATGGTCAGCTAAATTTCAAGTTTACGGAATTCTTTTATTAATAGTTTTATCTTTAATAGGCATAATTCAACTTCTTATGATTCCTGTAAATGAATTTGTTTTCTGGTTATCATCTGTATTTAACTAATCGTTATTATAAGGAGGAAAAAATCCTGTTGTTCTTGGTAAAAAATTGAGTTTCAAAGTTGCTGTTGGACCATTTCTCTGTTTGCCTATTATTATCTCAGTTATCTGAGATTTATTAAAATCATAATGGTCTTCTTCTTCACCGTCTTTTTTTGATTGATAGTATTCATCCCTATAAAGGAAAATAACAACGTCGGCATCCTGTTCTATAGCCCCGGATTCTCTTAAATCACTTAACATGGGTCTTTTGTTATCCCTCTTTTCAACTGCTCTGGAGAGCTGAGATAGACAGATTACAGGAACATCCAATTCTCTTGCTAACAATTTCATAGATCGTGTGATATCAGTTATTTCTTGCTGTCTATTTTCCTTTTTATTCTTTATTTGCATTAACTGTAAATAATCAATAAATATAGCCTCAATTCCTAATTCTAACTTCATTTTTCTTGCTTTTGAAGAAAGAATTCTAGGATTAAGCATAGGTTCATCGTCGATATAAAAATTTGAATTTCCCAATTTACCGGCAGCATTTGTAATTCTAATCCATTCTTCATCATTTATAGTCGCATTTCTTAATTTATATAGATCGACTCCTGATTCTACCGAAAGCAAACGAGTTACTAGTTGTGATTTGGACATTTCCAAGCTGAAAAAAGCAATTGAATGCTTTAAGGGGTTATCATCACTATATAAAGCCATGTTTTTTGATATACTCAAAGCTAAAGAGGTTTTTCCCATTGAAGGACGAGCTGCAATAATAATTAAATCAGATTTCTGAAATCCTGAAGTAAATTTATTCAGATTTTTATAACCAGTGTTTAGACCTGTTATTACTGCGCCTGCTCTAATACCTTGATTAGTAGTTCTAGCTTCAGCTATATTAGGAATGATATCTTCTTTGACAATTTTATTTAAAGAACTGTATGATTTAATTTGAAGCCCTGCAGTTATTTGAAATATTTTCTTTTCAGTTCTATCTAATAAATCATCAAAGTCTTCTGGACTGTATGCTTCATTTATAATTTGCGTTGAAGCATCGATAAGATTTCGTTGAATAGATTTTTCTTTAACAATTTGACAATAATAGTCATAGTTGGCATATGAATGAACATTTTCATTTATTCTTACTAATTCTGAATATCCTCCAATTTCTTCA
>CAZGZM010000193.1:3385-4728 GCA_964529955.1 uncultured Thermotogaceae bacterium | reverse complement strand
TTCCATCTGTCCATACCAATGTAGTAATATTGATCCCATTAACAACACTATGATGTTTTCCACTATATTGTCGGTGAACTAAATCCATCTTTTTTGCATAAGGCTTATCTAAAGTGGTATCGTCAACGATTAAGATCCCTTCACCAGGCCGAACTAGATGTGTATCATACTCGAATTGCATTTCCTCAACAGCGGTTAAAATAACTTCTTCACCTTTATTGAAAATGTCTCTATCTGGTTTGACAATAACTTCTCCCGATCCGATTGTGTTTACTGTTAGTTCGAATTCACTTAAGTTTAAACAGCCAGACAAAATTAAAAACATTACTATTATTAATAGAAATAAAGTAACCTTTTTCATGTTATCACCTCTTATTTTTAAATAAAAAAAGAGCTATGGAATTTTTTAAAAAATTCACATAACTCCCTCTAATTTATTATATAACACTTTTAGTTATTCACATATTCAATAAACGTAATCAAATGTCCAGGTTATTACCTCAGAATATAATCCGTTGTTATCTTTAGCTTTAACCCTAAACTCGTTTGGCCCTTCGGGAACTCCTGTCCATGTATATTCTGTACTTGTGGTTTCAAACCAAAAACCACTATTTTTTAAATATTCGTAACTCACTATTGTCCCATCCGGATCATTTCCAGACCATTCAAAGGTTTGCGTTGAGCTATTTACAAAACCAGATGGACCACTTACCTTCTGAATCGTTGGAGGTTGATTAGGCTTATTTGCACAACTAAATAAGAATAAACAAAAAATAATTAATAAAGACAAAAAAAGAATTTTTTTCACAAATATCACCTCAAATTATTTAAATTAAAAAATATTGGATTTTTCTAAATTCATATACCTTCTTCATGAAATGATTATACATCTTTATTTAATACTACATACTTTAAAATTATATTCCTTTATTTAGAGCTATTTTGATATAATTTATATATATAATATACTACACCCCATAGGAGTTCTAAAACCGGGTGGAGTAGTTTTATTTATACTCTGCTTTTATAATACCGACTAGAGGATGGATTTTATAATATTTCACCTCTGCTCCTGAATCTACAAATATTTTTTTCATATAATCTACACTTGAAGGGAAGTCACTTTCTCCTTCATCATAATATACTTTATCCCATTCATTTTTATACTTTTCTGGAGCTTCGTCCCACATTAAATCTCCGATTATAACTGTTCCGGGCCTTTTAAGAAATTTAAGTATATTTATGACAGCTTCTTTTTTCAACAAATCAGTTAAATGATGCATTGCATATATTGCAATAACTTTGTTTATCGGCCGTCGTAGCGCAGGACGGAGTTGGCGATG
>CAZGZM010000193.1:0-3375 GCA_964529955.1 uncultured Thermotogaceae bacterium | reverse complement strand
ATATATTGCAATAACTTTGTTTATTTCGAAATTTCTTAAATCAATCTCTTCAAAGGGATTTTCAAAGGAACCTTTGAAGTATGAAATGTTCTTTATTCCTCTTTCTTCTACAATTTTAGAAGCTGATTTCAGAAGATTACTGCTTATGTCAATTCCTATAACTTTACTGCAACTTTTAGACGCTTTGAGAGCCCATCTCCCTCTTCCCGTTCCCATATCGAAAACAATATCTTTTTTATCGAATTCTAAAATGTTCAGTTCTTTATTCCCTACTTCTGTTATTATGTCTCCCCTGTTTGAATCCCAGTGAACAATGGATTCTTCTTCAGTCATTTCATCAAATTCTTTCTCTACCTTTTTTCTATCATATTTTTCCTTCATAATTCCCTCCGTAGGTGTATGAAATGATTATATCACCGGAACAGCGGCAAAAAATTTCTTAAATTTTCTCAATATCTATTGACAATTTTAAATTCTGAGAATATAATGAACATTGTTTTAAACACTGTTTTAAATAGTGTTTATACCGTGAGGTGATTTGGTGCCTAAAAGGGAAAAAACTAGAGAGAGAATTCTCCAAATAACTAAGGAATTACTTAGCAAAGAAGGGATAGGAAATTTATCCGTTAGAAAAATAGCTTCAACCGCAAATGTTAATGTGGCATCAATAAACTACTATTTCAGATCTAAGAATGAACTTATATTTGAATGTATGAAGGATGTTATTGACAATTTAGAAGAAACAATGATGATATTTAAAAATACTTCGCTTTCAAATGAGGAAAGAATAAGAGGCTATTTAAATAATATATCTGAAATAATACTTAATAACAAAGCCGTCCAAATAAGCTTATTGAAAACCTTTCATGAAGATATAGAATTGCCTGAGCTTTTACAACGATTCATTTCAAAATTCTACTCAAAATTTAGAGAATATCTAAAGGAATATCTGAATATTGAAGATGAAAATATTCTTTCCATGATTGTTGAACAGACAATAGCAGGAGTATGGTTTCCAATAATCAGTTATAAAACTTCAAGCAAAATAGCAAAAATTGATTTTAAAAAACCAGAAATAAGAAAAACATACATTGATTTACTAGTAGAAAATATAAAGGGGAGAATTCAAAAATGACATTTTTTGAGAAATTCATTAATATAGTAAAAAAACACAGGAAGATATTTTTAATAATATTCATAGGGTTAAATATAATTGCTTTAATAGGTGTTTTCAAAATAAAAGTAAATACAAATTTCTCAATATTCATGCCGGCAGAATCCAAAGAACTGGAAGAATATAATGAAATGTCAGAAAAATTTGGAAGTTCTGAACAACTGCTCTTTCTAGCACAGTCAGACGAAAGTAATATACAGAATGTTTTAAGTGCTTTCTTTCAGATTCAGGAAAAAATAAATCAAATTGATGGAATAATGTATGTTAACGGTCCGATTCCCCCTGTAATTCCATCTGGATTAAAAACTACTCCTATAAACGAAATCACAGATACTAACTACCAGCAGATTATTGAATATACTGAAAAAATGGGTTCTATAAAATCCTTATATAAAAAAGATGACGTTTATTACGGGTTATATACAGTAATGCCTGATCCAGAAAAAATTCAGGAAATCTCCAAAGAAGTATTGAATGTATTTCAGGACTCAGGAATGGATTTTTATGAAACAGGAGACACTTATTTACAGACCTCGATTTTCGATTACATTCTCCAGATTATCGTTTTCATTCCACCAATTGCATTATTATTGATACTTCTTGTTTTTAGATGGCAAATAGGGAATTTAAAGGGAACAATTTTATCCATTCTTCCTGCAGGCATAGGCGCACTGTGGACCATGGGATTTCTTGGATGGACATCTCTCGATTTATCAGTTATAACCGTTTTAACTCCCATTTTTACAATAGTAATGGGTAGTGCTGATGGCTTACATTTTATATCTCACATTCAAGATGAAATCAAAAAGGGAACCCCTGTTGATAAATCCCTTTCCAAAACGCTTCATAAGGTCGGCTGGCCTATGATACTAACTACATTTACTACAATAGCTGGTTTTATGTCTCTGCTTGTAATTCAATCCGATCCAATGAGACAACTGGCATTTACAGCAAGTATTGGAATATTATTAGCTGGAATAGTCACATGGGTTTTCCTCCCTGTTATTTATATTGGTATAAAAAAACCCCTAAAGAAAAATAGCAAACAGCCCTTCGACCCAATCACTCCATTATTAGAAAAGACAATAGGAAAACCATCGATAATTATCACTTTAATAATATCAATAGCATTCATTCCAGGAATATTCTTTATTAAGACTGATTTAAATATGCTGAGTTTTTACAAGGAAAAAACAAAGGTCAGACAAAATATTGAAAAAATTTCTGAAATTACAGGAGGGGCTATTCCAATATTCATAGAATTTCAGTCAACTGTAGATCCATTATCTGAGGAAGTTGCTGATCAAGTATTTTCACTTGAAAAAAAGTTAGAAGAGACAGGTGCAGTTAGTAAAACTATTTCAATATACAATGTCTTTGAAACTTTAAATGAAATGATATTTAATGCTGATAAGGGAACATATCCACAGTTAGCAAGGATAAACCTTATGTTTAACATGTTCTCCTCAGCTCAACCCGGAGAGATAAATAACACTATTTTAAGAGATCAAAAAATTGGGAGAATGATAATTTTTCCACAGAATCTTTCCAACGAGGTCTTAAACGAAATAATATCTATTACTGAAGAATACAGTAATGAAATGGTAAGGTTTAATGCTCTCGGAACACCTCTCATAATAAAGGAAATGAACGATCGTATAATTCCAGATCAAATAATGTCCATACTGTTGGCTGTGCTCTTGGTATTTTTGTTATTATGGTTTACTCTAAAGAGTTTTAAAATGTCTCTAATAGCAATAGTTCCCTTAGGCACAACGTTATTAGCACTTTTTGGATTTATGGGTTATGAAGGAATAAGTTTAAGTATCGTAACAAGCACAATTGCAAGTATAACGATAGGTGTTGGAATTGATTATTCAGTTCATTTTTCATCACTATTTAAAACCTTTTATAAAGAACACAATGCTGAAACTGCAGCAAAGATGGCATTTGAATATGTTTCGAAGCCAGTACTGGCTAATGCATTAGGACTTGCAATTGGATTAACAGCTCTTTTCTTCTCACCTCTACAGTTTCATACATACATGTCAATGCTAATGTGGGTATCAATGCTAGTGAGTTCATTTGTTTCACTTACATTCCTTCCAACAATTCTAAGAAAGAGTTTTGAAAAAGAGGATTGAAAATGGATAATGGAAGAAAAAATGATGCTAATAATGTAACTACGCTAACGATTCTAA
>CAZGZM010000192.1:2943-4743 GCA_964529955.1 uncultured Thermotogaceae bacterium | reverse complement strand
CCCCTTCGCACATATAAATTTAAAGAAATTACTAGAAGCCTGTGTTTACAAGGCTTCTTTTTTTAATAAATGTTATACAATATGCTAATTATTGTAAATTATTTTGAATAAAGCAGGTGCAATTATGAAAAGAATCATAATTTATTTTTCATTTACAGGAAACAATAAATATTTAGCTGAGTATTTTCAAAAATTTTTTTAATTGTGAATTATATAGAATTACTGAGAAAAAAGGCGAAAAAAATATTCTGCATATCTTGATATGATGTTCAAAAGAAGATCTAGAATTGAAAAAATACCTTTTTCACTTAAAGAATATGATCAAATCTTATTCATTTCTCAGATATATAATTTTGGTTTATCTTCGCCTTTCAAGGAGTTTTTAAAATTAGAAAAGAATAACATCAATAATTATTCATTCGCAACTTTTTGTTATGGAAGAAAAGGGCAAAAAGAAAAGTTAATAAATGAACTTGAAGAGATTTTAAAAAAATCACCGGAGTATATATTACAAATTGAAGAAAGAAGATATACTTTTCTATAAAGATAAAGTTGATAAGATGATTTCTCTTTTATGGAGTTAATATCTTGGATACTTTACGATATCATGACTTAAAAAAACCCATGCAGGATTATTTTCAAATGAAAACTTAATTCCGTGAATTTCGACTTCAAACGATTCAAGACTGACATCATTTTCAATAAAAACATCTTCCTTAAATATAAATAATCTTATCTCTTCAGAAGGATTCAATGAAATATCTCCAGTTATTTTATCGAATATTGCGTAATCATAATATTTATATATTTCAACTTTGCTGTTATCTATGAGTATATTATCCATGGATAAAACGTACTCATTATCACTATTATTTCTTATATTTACAGAAAAAACTGGAAGATTCTTTTCGTTTTTTGTGAATAATTTTTCATATAAATCTATTAAAAAATTATATTGTTCAGGTGAACCCTCTGTATTAAGCATCCAGGGAAAAAATTCTTCGTCAACAGGGTGGCAGATAACTGTCAGTTTTTCATTACTAAAATAAATATAATGCTCATTATGCACAATATCGAAATTATAAATAGTATTGAATAGGGATTGAGGATATAGGCACATTCCCTGTATGCATAACAATATAAAAATAACTAAAAATAATTTAAAATACATATTCTTCCTTTTTTTAAAATACTCTCTTCCTTTTTAAAATTTATTAACCATTAATAAAGGGAACTTCACTTAATTACCTTCAGTGTAAAAGTATTGTAAAATACTTTAGGATTACTGGATTTAATTCTAAAACACTGTTATTATACTTAAAAGAAAGTTTTTTTTCAATTTTTATTATTTTAAATTTATAATTTCATCTTATCTTAAATATATGGGAGGTACTTCAAAATGAAGAAAGTATTTTTACTGATTTTAGTTAGTCTTTGCTTAATTTCTGCTATCTCATTGGCTCAAACATTTGTAATTGCTTACAATGGTGATCCAATTTCTTTCAATCCATGTTGGAAAACCGACGATTATGGTGCAACTATCCACAGAAGTATTTTTAGTCAGCTTGTTAATCAGGATGTAAATTACGATTTAATTCCTCAGTTAGCAACCAGCTGGGAAGTTTCTGAAGATGGAAAGGAATATACATTCTATCTAAGAGAAGGAGTTAAATGGCACGATGGAGAATCTTTTACTTCAAACGATGTTAAATATACATTTGATTCAATAATTGAAAATAAAGGTTCTGCATACAATAACGTCGCTATGATCTCAGAAATTGTTTGTCCAGATGATTATAC
>CAZGZM010000192.1:0-2843 GCA_964529955.1 uncultured Thermotogaceae bacterium | reverse complement strand
ATCCTGTTGGAACAGGACCATTCAAGTTTGTAGAATGGGTAAAGGGTGACCACGTAACATTAGAAAAGTTTGATGATTACTGGGGTGAAGGACCATTTGTAGATAAAATCGTATACAAAATCATTCCTGATCCTAACACTGCAATGCAGGCTTTCCTCAATGGCGAAGCTGATATTGATCTTAACAGGCCTGGATTCAACTCACTTGGAATTCTTGATTTAAATCCAGAAGTTACAGTAAAAGTAGTTCCTTCTCCAAGTAGATACTATGTATCCTTTAACTTAACAGAAGAAGAAAGACCAGTTACTAATCAAAAGGTTAGGGAAGCTGTTGCTTACGCAATTGATAAACAGGCAATTGTTGACAAAGTCTTAGGTGGTTATGGTGGAGTCGGAGAATATTTCTATACACCTGCTATTCCTTGGGCAATTGATGAAAGTGTAACTGCTCCTGAATATGATCCTGAAAAAGCAAATGCTTTATTAGATGAAGCTGGATTCGCAAAGGGTGAAGATGGCTGGAGATTTGAAGTTGACCTTCTTTACTTCCAGGGAGCTGACTGGACTGATATGGCGGCTGTTATTAAGGAAAATCTGGCAGCAATTGGAATTAAAGTTAACCTTGGAGAATATGAAATTGCGACTTGGATTGAAAAGGTTATGAATGCCCATAATTATGATATAGCTTTATTGAATGGATTCCAGGGACCAGATCCTGATAATCTAACATTGAGAGCTGGCTCAGAAGGAAGTTTAAACATAATGGGTTATTCAAACGAAATCGTTGATGAAAATCTTCAGAAAGCTTCAAAGAGTGCTGATATAGAAGTTAGAAAACCTTATTACTCGGCAGTACAGAAACAATTAGCTGAAGATCTTCCTTTCATTCCATTAGCAGAAGTTTCCTATATTCACGTATATAAGAATTACGTAGAAGGTATGCCTGTTAATGAACCAGGAAAAATCGGAAGTAACGATTATTCATTAATTAAACTTAATTTCTAAAAAACAAATAATTAAATTAGGCGGTACTTAGCTACCGCCTTCTTTTATATCCTTCTTGGAGGTGGATGGTTTGTCTTCCTTAGGCAGATTTATATTAAGAAGAACATTAAGTATTATCCCTATGGTTCTTCTTATAGTCGCAATAAACTTTTTTATAATACATTTGGCACCTGGAAATCCCGCTCAACTGATTTCAGGACTTGAACAACCTTCTCCAGAGGTTATTGAAGCCCTTGAAGAACAATATGGATTAAATCAACCGCTTGTAGTACAACTGGGTTTATACTATAAAAATATATTTCAGGGCAACCTTGGATATTCATTTATTTATGGTACTAGCGTACATGGTTTAATCTTTGAACGAGTGGGAGCAACAATTCTTTTAACCGTTACAGCTGCAGTTATTGCTTTTATAATTGGTACTCTAGTAGCTGTTTGGGTAGGAAGAAGAAAAACAAAAGTATTGGATTCAATTTTTTCTGTCCTTGCTTATATTTTTTATGCAATGCCTTCTTTCTGGCTAGCTCTTGTTTTAATTCTAATTTTTTCCTCTACATTTAAGCTTTTTCCAACCTCAGGTATGTTCAATGTTAGGGAAAGCTACGAGGGAATCGCTAAATTAGGAGATATTTTATATCATCTTGCTCTTCCATGCCTTACGCTTGCGCTAATTCAAATCCCAGTTTTTTTCAGAGTAACTAGATCTTCGATAGATCAGGTCAATCAAGATGAATACATTACAACTTTTACAGCAATAGGAATAAGTAGAAAAAAAATATTTAAAAGGTACGTTCTTAAAAATGCTATATTGCCTACTATAACTATTTTTGGTCTTACACTAGGATATGCTATAGCAGGAGCTGCTCTTGTTGAAATTGTTTTTGCATGGCCGGGAATGGGAAGGTTGATGTTAGATGCAGTTTTTAGAAGAGATTACAATTTGCTTCTTGGAATTTATTTCGTTATGGCAGTATGCATCTGTCTTGCGATTTTGATTACTGATGTTGTTTATGCATTAGTTGATCCTAGAATCAGATATTAGGAATAGAGGAAGTATTATGATTGCAGAGAATAAAATAAGCTTATCAAGACATGAAAATAAATTTGTTAAATCACTAAAGTTATATTTTAAAGATTTCAAAGGAATAATTGGCTTAGCTATACTTGTTGTTTTTATCATTATGGCTGTATTTGCACCCTTAATAGCACCTTATAATCCAGATTCAATGTCTGATGATGTACTTCAATCGCCTTCAATTAACCACTTATTCGGTACTGATCATCTTGGAAGAGATCTGTTTTCTAGAATTGTTTTTGGTACAAGAATATCTCTATCGGTGGGATTTGTCGCAGCGGGTCTTTCGGCTATAATAGGTATATTTATTGGTTCCTTCTCAGGGTATTACGGAGGAATAACAGATGATATTGTAAGTAAAGTAATTGATACATTTTTAATGATTCCAGCTTTCTTCCTTATTTTGATAATTGTTTCAATATTTGGAAGTAATATTTTGTATATAATGCTTGTAATAGGTTTGACAACATGGCCTAGAAATGCAAGGTTGATGAGAGCCCAAGCTCTTTCAATAAGACAAAAAACCTTTATTACTGTAGCAAGATCCACAGGTGAATCAAACAACAGAATATTATTCGGACATGTAATCCCAAATGGTGTTTTTCCAGTTATTGCTAATTCAGCCTTACAAATGGGTGGAGCTATTTTAACTGAAGCAGCATTGAGTTTTATCGGTTTGGGAGATCCAAATCTAACCAGCTGGGGTAAATTGATTTACCAGGGAAGACCTTATATGACTTATGCCCCCTGGACTATTGTTATTC
>CAZGZM010000191.1:0-4772 GCA_964529955.1 uncultured Thermotogaceae bacterium | reverse complement strand
AATCTATAAATCAATAATTACACTCCTTTAATGAAAAAAAAAAATAAAAATATATAATGAATATGTTAAAGATATTATATCATGATCTTGGAGGCTAATAGTGGAAAAGGTAGTAATAATAAGATATGGAGAAATAGGACTAAAAGGGAAAAACAGAGGTTTTTTTGAAAAGAAGCTAGTATTAAACATAAAAAATATCTTTAAAAATTCAAAGGTACAAAGAAGAAGAGGAAGAATTATCCTTTCTTACACGAATGAAGATTCGAATTTAATTATTGAAAAAATGAAAAAAATTTTTGGAATACAAAATTTTAGTATTGGTTTTTACACCAACTTTGATCAAAATTCTATCGAAGAGATATGTTGTAATTTAGCTAATTATAACTATGAAAAGGGTAATAAAACATTCAGGGTCAACACTAACAGGGCCAACAAAACATTTCCTATCAGAAGCATGGATTTTAGTGCTTTGATGGGAGAAAAAATATTAGAGTCAAATTCAGATTTATCAGTTGATTTGCATAATCCGGATTTTTATATTGGAGTTGATATAAGAGAAAAGGGAACTTATATTTATACTGATAAAATAAATGGGTCAGCTGGATTGCCTGTAGGAGTTTCTGGGAGAGGCCTTTTACTTCTATCAGGGGGGATTGATAGCCCAGTAGCAGGCTGGTATGCCATGAGGAGAGGAATTAATATTGATTGTATTCATTTTTCAAGCCCTCCTTATACTTCCAGCGAGGCTTTGGATAAAGTTATATCATTGGCAAAAATACTAACAGAATATAATGGTGGAAAACCAATGATGTTTTATAATGTTAATTTTACTCAAGCTCAGGTCAATATTCAGAAGTTGGTAAAACCTTCAGTGAGTCTAGTAGTTCAGAGAAGATTCATGATGAAAGTATGTGACAGAGTAAGTGAATATTTCAAATACAAAACTATCATTTCAGGTGAATCTGTGGGCCAGGTTGCAAGTCAAACACTCGAAAATATATTTTCGATTAATGATGCTTCTGACAAACTTATAATAAGACCTTTGATAACTTTTGACAAAATTGATACAATAGAGATGTCAAAAAAAATCGGAACATACGAAACATCTATTCTACCTTATGAAGATTGCTGCACTGTTTTTGTACCTGATAGTCCAGCTACTAAGACAAGAGTGAAAAGTTTAAAAAAGGAAGAAACGCTTTTTGATGAAGAAGAATTATTAACAAGTACTGTTAATGGAATAGAAGTATTTAAATTACTTAAAGGAAAAATTGAAGGGTCTGATTCATTTGAAAATATTAAAGAAAATCTCTGAAATATTATTTACCATTTGGGCTGCTTTCTCCTATATTATTTACGTTGTAATTTATGGGGATTTTGTTTTACTAGTAAGTTTTATAATTCAAGTCTTTAAAGGCAAGAAAGCTGCAGTAATATATGTAAAAAAACAAATTCATTATTTTTGTAAAGCTACATTTCTGGCTACTTTCACCAAGGTAACTGTAGAAGGAAAAGGAAATGTTCCCGAAAAAGGGCCCTTTGTAATTGCATCAAACCATCAAAGTTATCTCGATATACCAGCTGCTGGCGGTTATGTTTTTTGGGACTTGACATTTATTGCAAAAAAGGAATTGAGTAAACTACCTCCAATATCCTGGTTTATTAAAAGAAGTGGAGGTGTTTTTATCGATAGAGGAAATAGGGCACAAACAGCGGGAGCTTTGAGAGATCTTATTAAAAAACTTAGGAATGGTTCAGTAATGCTTATTTTTCCTGAAGGAACAAGATCCATTGACGGAACATCTATGGGAGAATTTAAGAAGGATAGTCTGGGTTTACCATATAAAATGAAAATCCCAGTATTACCTGTATCTATTGATGGAACAGGAAAGTTTTTTGGAAAAGGAGCTAAATCTTTTAAACCTAGTAGTGTTAAAATCTTTATTGACAAGCCTGTTTATTCAGAGAATTATGATAATTTATCTGATTTCTCTGATTATATTGAAGAAAGTATTAAAAACAATTTGGAGGATTTAAGGAGATAATGTATCCTGTAAAATTAACCGGAATTATTATTGATAAGTATAAAAAATTTGAAATGTTACTTCAAATAAAAAACAGTAGCCGAGGTTTAAAAGTACCCATTGATGTAAAGGAAGCTGAAATTTTAGCCTTTATTCTTTTTAAAATAAAAAATAAGAAAAGAACTACCTTTGACATGATATCGGAGTTAGCGAATAATTTCGAAATGAAATTTGAAAAGGGAATAATAAAAATCGAAGGTGGCAAACTAGCTTCTTATATTTATTTTGACTCGAAAAATGGAAAGAGCAGTGTTAAAACGACCATTTATGAAGCAATAATATTTGGTGTAAAATTTAAATTTTCTATTTTTGCTACTGAAGAGGTTCTTAATGATTTTTCTATAGACATAAAGAAATATAAAAAAAATGTAGATGTTTCAAATGAAGAAACTTCAGATAAAGAATCTTTAAAAAACTTTATCGAGAATTTTGATATTGATAAATTAAAAAAACACTTCAGTAAAAAGGGGAACAGTGAAAACTAATGTCTTTCAACAATTTCAGAGCTTTTTTTAATCTAAAATTTGAATCCTTTTTAAAAACAATTGAAGGAGACATAGATTTTTCAAATATGCTGATGTATACTCCTTTAGCCGGTGGTAAAAGACTTAGAGCGTTTTTGATTTATTCTCTTGGGAAGGAACTAGGAATAAGTGATGATAATTTATTAAAAATGGGATTTGCTGTAGAACTCTTCCACTCTGCAAGTCTCATTCATGATGATTTACCCAATATCGATAATGATAATCTCAGAAGGGGAAAGAATTCTCATCATGTTGAATTTGGTGAAGCAAATGCCATTTTGACAGGTGACTATCTTATGCTTTTACCAATTAAAATAATTAATTCTCTTAATATAAACAATGAGATTATTTCAAGAATAATTAATTTATGGATAAATTGTAGTATGGATGTTGTTAGGGGAGAATATTTTGATATTAAAAGTGATAAGAAAATAGATTTGAATCTTCTGAATGAAATATATATATTAAAAACTGCAGCTTTATTTAAATTTTGCTTTGCCGCTCCTTTTATTATTAATAGTGAAAAGGATATAAATGAAGTAGAAAAAATAGGAACAGATTTTGGAATATCATTTCAGATTTTAGATGATATAAAAGATGAAACATCTTCAAGTGAAATTCTTGGAAAGACACCTGGAAAGGATAAAGAACAAAACAAATTAACTATTTTAAAGTTGGTTTCTTTAGAAGAAGCTAAGAAAACAGCAAAGGAAATGTATTTCCATTCTTTGAAACGAATATCAAGTTTTGGAATAAAAAAAACATGCGATGAGCTTAATAAAATATTTGATTTAATTCAAAAATTATGAAAAAAGTTTGCTGAAAAAATTAGAAGATTGAATTTTCTTCAATATTGCTGAAACAGATTTATACCTTTTCTCCGGTATATTGTCCATTGATTTTTTTATTATTTCTCTTGTTTTATGATCTCCATAAGGAAAAGAAAAATCGAATATCGTTTTTCTCTCTTCTAGAGATAAAGGATGAGTACCACTTAACATAAAGAATAATACACCACCTAGAGAATATATATCAGATGTGGGAGTTAAGTAACTATCAGCAAGAAATTTTTCAGGAGCACTATATCTTTTAGAAATAATATTTATTTTAAAGAAAGAACCTTTTTTGAAGCTCCCGCCAAAATCAATTATTTTTATTCTTTCATCATCTTCATTAATAATTATATTCTCGGGTTTAATATCTCCATGCAAATAACCCTGGTCATGAATGGCTTCAATACCCCTGCATATTTCAGAAAAAATACTTATTGCTTTTTTTGTATTAAGTGGACCTCTATTCATTACATATTCGCCAAGATGAATTCCTTCAGCGTATTCCATAACATAATATCCAGTTTTATTTTCTCTAAAGTAGCTATATACCTTAACTACGTTCTCTTGATTTATTGAAAGTAAAATTTTAGCTTCATTCAAGAAACCTATCAATCTGCTTTCAAATGCTGAATTAGTCATTGCAGGAGGCATTACTAAGTCATTTTTATATCTTGAACATCCCTTTGGAAAAAACTCCTTTATAGCATATTTTTTTTCATTATCTAAATCAATAGCTAGGTAAGTTATTCCAAATCCTCCCTGGCCTAACACTTCGATTATTTCATATTTATCATGTAAAACTGTCCCCGTAGGCAATTCTAAATACATATAAGCAACCTCTGTCATACATTTATACTTGCAATATAATGCCAAATCTTTAGCTTTCTTATGAGATTACTATAAGTATAACAAAAAAAGAAATTGTTTTTACTAAGTAGCCACAAGTAAATTGAGATTTTTAATAAGAAGGAATAACCTTTATTATTTTTACATGGCTATCAAGCGAAATTAATCTGTCTCTTGTATATATTTCTCCATTCACTAAAGCAACTGCAGAATCATTAAGAAGGTTTAACCTTTTAAATAATTGTTGTACTGTGATCTTCTCATTAATTTTAGATTTGTTTCCATCTATTTCTAAAATCATTTTTTTAAAGTTGAATAAACAGCCATTGTTATAGAAGCCATTTTTGATTTTTCATCATCTGCTCTTGAAACAATAATAATAGGAACTAATGAACCCAAAATTACACCAGCAATAGTTCCATTAGAAAGGTAAACAGCAGATTTTCCAAGGCAGGGTCGGCGTCGTAGGCTGCCTTGATCTTGTC
>CAZGZM010000190.1:0-4785 GCA_964529955.1 uncultured Thermotogaceae bacterium | reverse complement strand
TGGCGGCATGTGAATAATATAAACAGCCTGCTCATTATGCGGTTCGGGCAGATTTCGAAGTTCATCTTTTATTGTCGGCAGTTCAGCTGCATACCCGGGCCAGTCATCAATTTCCTTCCATCCATTTTCTACAGACAGCAGTCCTGTTCCGAATTGCTGTTGAAACTTGTACTCTTTGTGGTCCATCCGGCATCTGTCTTTTAATCTAAAAGGATAATCAACAACCCAATTCATCCCTATAAAATCAATATTGTTTATTGTTATGATTTTTTGAGCCAGATCATGCACATATTTAAAACTGCTGCATTCTTTCTGGAAAAGAGAATCAAATATCTTTAGATCATCATTTCCCGGATAAGAAAGATAATGAATCCTGTTTTGTTCGAACTGTTCAAAATAAGAATGCAGTTTATTTATTATAAAATCACCCTGCAAATGCAAAGAGATATTCTTTGGAAACATATCTCCGCCGTTAATAACAGCATCTACCTGCGTATCTATTGCAATATCAATAATCTTTTTGTATTTACTGTGATTACCATGAAGATCTGTTACATAAATTATTTTCATGCATGCACCTCATTATGACTTCAATTTTTTTGAATGAATCAGGCTATCCTTTCAAATTTAGCAGTTTCCTTTATCATTTTGCAGAATTCATTTTTATAATCCAGACCGATCAGATCCAGGTTACGGCTTAATTTTCCTAAAAGTTCGCCATATACTTTGAAATATCTGTCTTCCGGCAAACCTTTTATTGCTAAATCTATATCTGATTGTTCTGTATAAATTCCTTCAGCAATAGATCCAAAAATATAAATTTCATATACACCATCACGCAGGAGTATTTCCTTTGCGATATTCATATCTTTCATTATGTCTTCCGGTAGTTTAATCATTATTCAAACCTCGAAACAATCTTCATCAATTGAACCATATAATTCTTTATAATTTTCAGGCCATTCATTAAATATTGGTTCATTTAATTTAAACACAGAATCAATTACAATTTTTTCTTTTGCCTTTGTTTTCTCAAATAATGCTTTTTGTTTATCGTTCATACATGAATTAAATTTAGACTCCAATAAAAGATCCAAATTCTTTATATAAAAATCTATCTCAACCCCATCTTCATATAAATAATAGAAATTATGTTGTTTAAGCTTTAGAAATAAATAATTTTCAAAATAGCTTTCGAAATCTCTTGAAATTGAAAAACAATATTTTATACCTAAATCATTACTATATATTTTCTTTGGAGATAATATCTTTTCATTTGTTTTTCCATATCTTGATAATAACTGTATCAGGAACGTATCATTGAAATAATACAGATACTTTCGAGCAGAATTTACTGATATTTTTAAAATATTTGCAATCTTATTAATACTTAATTGTTTTCCACTTCGCTCCATCAATAATAAGAAGTAATCCTTTATCATTTGAGGATCTTTAATTGAGTGTTTTGATATAATATCCTTATGCAGGATATCATCCACTAAACTGAATAAATATTCTCTTTCTTCGTTCAATACGTAGTAAGGAATCCCCCCGACTTTCAGAAAATCTTCAAAATATGCTTCCAGCAATTTATAGTCTTTTTTGGTTAAATTAATATCCTTGAAATAAAGATATTCCTCAAAATCCAGAGGTTTTACTTCATAGATGTATGCTCTACCAGTTAAAAAGGCTTTTTTATCCTTCAACTTCATACTTAAAGATGATGAAGCATATATTTTTGTATTCTGTCTATCATGAATATTTTTCAATTGCTGATGATAATCTTCTTTATATATTACTTCATCTAAAAACAGATAGACTTTGTCATCAACTGATATACGATGTAATTTCCTGTATTCATCTAAAATATCCAGAATTGAATTATTTTTAAAAACATAATCATCTAAACTGACATATAATATATGATCACCAGGAATATCCATTTCTTCTATAAGTACCCTGATAATCAGTTTCATCAAGGTTGTTTTCCCGATACGCCGTAATCCAGTAAGAAAAATAATATGATCATTCTGCAAATTGCTACGAAGCAGATCGAGATATTTCTTTCGGGGTATAATCCTGTCTAATGAAAACTTACCTTCCCACCAGGGATTATATTGATATAATGCATCTATCATATAAGTATTTTACTACTTAATGCATAAACATACAATTTTTTGTGCCTTTTAAAAGTATATTTAAACCTTTTTTAGACTATAATACTGCTTATTTGTGCAACTTATATTATTCAAAGGATTAATTTATATTCTCACTTCTGCAAGACAGTTACAATATTAAAATCTATTATGCAGGATTATCTTGATCCAAGTATTGCAGATATACTTGTAAATATATTTAAAAAATGAATTAACAGCAGCATTCTTGTACAATTTGTCAATCTCACTTACATTATGTACACATTATAACATTCGAGTGGCAACAGCTCTACTATCCTAAAAGTTTTATGGCGCATCTACCATTTAAGTTCAATTCCTTCAGTTGCTATTTGCTTATAAATTAATCCGTTTTTCATTTTGTTTAAATTAAAATTATTCTCATTAGAAGCAATTAAATCTACTGGGACATTTATATTGTTATTTAATAATGAAAAATTTACTTTTCTAGTAATTTCTCTCTCATTTTTTACATCGTTTGTAATTAATAAAATATCATAATCACTATTTTCAGTATTTTCTCCACGAGCACGAGAACCAAATAATATTATTTTAATTGGATTTACTTCTTTTTTGATCAAATCATATATTTTATGTAAATTTTCATCAGTTAGATAGTTATAATTCATTTTATCCTACTATTATAGCTACTTTAAATAATCAATTTTAATAATATTCTTAATTATTTACTATTTAACTTATAATTTGAGTAAAACATATTATTTTCCGGTACTCTTCTGTAAATTCCATTCCAATTTGAATTATTTTGTCCTTTTCAATCATAAGCATCTTTACGATGTTTAATATCCATTACAAAAATCATAATTTTTTCATTTTTTATTTGATAGAAAAGTCTATAATCACCTATTCTGTATCTATAATAATTAGATAAGTTTCCTCTGAGTCTTTTAATATTGGGACCGTAATAAGGATTTCTTCTAAGCATCGGGTAAACATATTCTACTATTTTTTTATAAAGATTTTTATAATTGATTGTTTTAATCTTTTTAATAAAATCATCAGTTTCAGCTATTATATAATTATCCAACTATTCTGTACTTCCCTGCTTCAATATCTTTACTTCCTTTTGCAAGGGTTTTTAGTAGATTCTCATCGTTTAATATTTCTTCCATTTCAACATCTGATACAAAACTTTCTTCAGCTAAAAATGCCATCGTAGCATATTCAATAAAATTTGAAATTGAACGTCTTTCTCCAGTTGCTGCCAGTTTTATTAAATTATAAGTATCATCATCTATTCGCAGTGTTACCGTTTTGGCCATTCAGACACCTCTTCTTATTCATTTTTATTCTATTATACTCTTTTATATTCTTTTTATCAATTTTTGAATGCTAATTATACTAAGATTTTTCATCTTTTACTTAATTTTGGGCTATCACTGAGGTTTTTCTTTATATACCTAAAGGATATTTATATTCCTTTGGTAAGTCATATTTTTTATGTTTTAATTATTTTGAACTAATATTTTTGAATAAAAGACCCTGTACTAAACAGCCTAAGTACAGCAAAAGGCAGTCTGGTAGAAAACGCTCAGTTGAGCTGTTGGCGCCAAGTGGCGCGTATTCTTGCGTATGCAAGAACCGTGACAAAAGTCAAATCTGCTCCAATTTATTGTTACACGTAGAATTTATTCATAATGTGTCCACATTCTAATAACTTTAACTACTTTTTCTTCTTCATAAACCTTATAAACAATTCGATGCTGGATATTTATTCTTCTTGAAAAGGCTCCTGTAAAATCACCAATTAATTTATCATAGGGGGGATAATCCTGGAATGGGTCTTCTTCTATTATTTTTAATATCTCCTGAGCTTTTTTCTTTAAATTTCTTTCTGACAATTTTTTAGCATCTTTTTTAGCTTGTTTTGTATATAATAATTTATACATTTCCTACCAATCCAGATCTTCATCTAATTCTGATAGAGGTGTTTTCATTCCTTCAACTATTGATTCTCTCATTCCTGGTATTGATAATAAATAAAGAGTTTCTTCAATACTTTTCCAATCATCTTCACCAACAAGTACAGCTGAACTGTGTTTACCTGTAATATGTATTGGTTCATGTGAGATATTTACAGAATCAACAATTCTATATAAGTCTTTTCTTGCATTTGTGATATTTATTGAACTCATAATACTCTCCGTACGTTAATCCGTACTTTAAATATACTATACTTTTTTTTTATTGTCTATTTTTCTTATCACCGGAGGTGATTTTTCCCTAATTTCTTCTACAACTGGGATTTTTAAGCGTTTTAATTATTTTATGTTATATTTTAATTTCATTAAAATCTTCTCTTAAGGGTGATGTGTCATAAATTATTTTAAGTCTTTTAAATTGAGTTTTATCTTCTGTAATTTCAAAAACATCAACACATTCAAATTCTACTATTTTTCCGCTTTTTAAGGTCCATTTATACTGGAAATGTAATGCTACAGATGTTTCATCCATATTTGAAATAAAAATATTTCGAAGCTTGGTATCTGATTGATTTGTATCTTTAAATAGATCTGTATAAAATTGTTTTGCTGACATTTCCCCATATAATGGTGAAATAACTACTCCGTCTGAAGTAAATAGATTCAGA
>CAZGZM010000189.1:0-4832 GCA_964529955.1 uncultured Thermotogaceae bacterium | reverse complement strand
ATTTCAGATGCTCACTTGCCATTAGGTTGGTGTAGTAGTTGTTATTTACAAGTGTTGTATATTCATCTGGCCCTGTTACGCAGTTGATGTTGTATTTTCCTTTCTTTAGAGGGTCAGGAGAGCTTATTTGTTCCCAAATCCTCGCTGATTCGAATATTATTTCTGCGCCGTATTCTTTCAAAAAATCGTAGTCGTCTGTGGCTTCAACATATTTTTTAAGGGCGTAGCATATGTCTGCGTTTATATGAAATTGGGCTGTTCCGGCTGGATAATATGCAGAACTTTCTTTACCGCTTATCGTTCTCCAGGGATATAGTGCTCCGTTTTTAAAGGATAATTCCTTTGCCCTTTCCCTTGCATGAGGAAGTATATGATATCGGAATTCCAGGAGTTTTTTTGCAATTTTTGGATTTGTATAGAGAAAAAATGGAAACATATATATTTCTGTATCCCAGAAATAATGACCACTGTATCCTTCTCCTGATAATCCTTTTGCACAGATGTTAGTTTTTCCGTTTTTCCCAACTGACTGTAAAAGGCTGAAAAGATTGAAGTTCAATCCCTGAGTAGTTTGAGGGTCATTGTCTATCTTAATGGACGCATTTCTCCAGAATTTATCCAGATAGTCTTTCTGCATTTCCTTTGCTTCTTTGAAATCGATTTGTGATAGTTTTTCAAAATCATTTTTTGCATATTCAAACAAGTCATTTTTTTCTTCAAGGGGGAAAAAATAGTATCCAGTTACCTTTTCAAAACTTTTTTCATTTCCCTCTTCAAGAAAGAATTCAGATGTATGGAGATTTTCTTCGATTTTAAAATCTGGAGAATAGATTTTTTCTGCAACAACTACTGGAAGATTGCTATTTTTTGTTTTATATAGCTTTATTAGAGTATCTTTATGGGATTCCTTCTTTTTTAGAAAAAGTATTTTTCCAGTTTCCCCAGTCTCAACTCTTGGGTCTTTTATTTTGTTAAATCCATTTTCATTTATTTTCAAACCTGTTTTAATTTCTATTTTTGCTGAGCCCTTAAGCATCTTTATTGATATTTTATATATAAGAAGATTGGTTTTTTTCAATGAAGCGATTTTGGAGACTTTCAGTTCAAATATTTTTTCATTTTCTGTTTCATAGGTTGTCTTTCTTCTGAGTAAACCTTCTTTCATATTAAGGGTTCTAGTGTGTTCCAAAATTTTCGTTTTTCCCACTTTTATTTTTTCATTGTCAACAATCAATTGCATGTTGTTTGAATCCACGTTGTTTATCATTACTTCTTTCTCTTCAGGGTAACCATATGCCCACTCGCCGTATGTAATGGTTGAGGTTTCAAAGAATCCGTTGATGAATGTTCCCCTTTTATGAGGGAATTCATTGCTGTACCCTTCTATGAAGTTGCCTCTCATTCCTAAGAATCCATTTCCTATTGTGAAGATACTTTCATGAAGTTCGTTTTTGCTTTCTTCAATTTTTTTTTCGTCTATAATCCAGATGTTTTTTAATGACATAAACCTTTCACCTCTTCCTTATCCTAACATAATATTATCATATAAAAATTAACAAAATTAAAGGGCGAATTGAAGAGTGAATTAATGTATAATCATTTTCGGGAGAGTATTCATGAAGAAAAAAAGTATTGTTCTGGAATCTGAAGTTCTTTTTGTAAACTATTCAATTCTAGCTTTAACTGCAATTTTAAGTCAATTTTATAAGGTTAGGGGATTTGGAGATTTTGAGATAGGGCTACTTAATTCCGCACTGCCAATAACTGCTCTTATCACAAATATGCTCTGGTTCAGAATTATAAAAGTTTTCAGCGTTGGTAAACTGATTTCAATTTTATGTATCTTTTCACTGATTTTCATGTGGGGAGTTTATTTTAGCAGGAGTTTCTTTCCGGAACTTATCTTCGTTCTTATTTCAGCCTTTTTCTTTATGGGAATATTACCCCTTTCTGAGTTGAGAGTTGTTAAATCTATACAAGCCAAGGAGCAGGATTTCGGCTTAGCAAGACTCTGGGGAACGATAGGGTTTTCGATTATTTCAATCACTACAGGTTTTCTTTTAAATATAAGCTATATTATGCTTTTCTTCGTTTTCAGTTGCGTGTTCATTTCTATTTTCGTATTCAATTTGAAAATAAAAACTGAAAAGCACAATGAAAATATAAAACTGGATGAAGGGAAGAACGGTTCGTTTAAAACGTTTATCGTTCTTCTAATTTTTGGCTTCTTTCTTAGCGCTGTCAATGCATACAATATGGTTTTTTTACCCGTTTATATTGTTCAGAATAACTATCCCACAGCGGTATCTGGTATAGCTATTTCTTTGATGGGTTTATCTGAGATTCCATTTCTATTTTTTTCAAAAAGGTTAATTAAAAAGCATGGTCATTTTAACCTTATTTTATTTTCACTTCTAACTATGTCTGTAAGAATGCTTCTCACCCCACTTGCAACTTCTTTTGTGCTACTTATTCTCATTCAAATTCTTCATGGGGGTACTTTTATTATCATGTATTTTACTATTCAGAACTATATTCACTATAATCTGAAGATTGAAAATAGGAATAGAGGGCAAATGATGTTGTGGATGACTTTACAGGGATTAAGTTTTTTCACCGGATCATTTTTTGGAGGAATACTAACAGAGAGAATCACCATCGTCAGTTCGTATTACCTGCTCGGGTTCTTCTCTCTGATTATTGCTGGTATTCTGTTTGCCGTTATTCTTGTTAGAAAAAGATTTTTATCTAAAGCTTAATTTCCTGAATAGGAAAGATTGTACTGTAAAAAGTCGAGTACTGTTTCTGCCGCTACAACGGGTTTTTCTCGATGTAGAGAATGACTACATCCCTTAATCTGAATTAACCATGCTCCGGGAACTAATGAAGCAAGTTGGATTGACGATTCTGTTCCTACGACTGTATCGTTTGTACCTACGAGAAGCATTATATCGTTTTCTATCTCAAGGTACTTTTCTAATGGAGCATTCCACGATAGATTTGCATTCATTTGTTTTTGAACAGTAACTGGGATTTGAGATTCGTCTATTGAATCTGAGGATAATTCGACACCTGTTCCGTCTGTTGATGTTGCATGCCAAACTACTTTGTCTACCATTTGAGGATATTCTAAAACTGAAATCTGAGCTAAGACACTTCCCATTGAGTATCCGAAAACGTTTGGCTTGTCTATTTCCAAAGTTTCGATTAGACCCTTTATATCTTCAACGAGCTGAAGAAATGTATAATCAGCGTCATTGTCAGTGGTGTAGCCAATTCCTCTGTTGTCAAAGAGAACAAGTTGATTTGTTGCAGAAAGGATATCTATGAATGTTTGATCCCACTGGGACATATCCATGCCTAAACCACAGATCATAACGAGAGGATTACCTTGACCAATGAGCTTATAACCCATTTGAATTCCATTCACTTCTACACTATACACTGGAATGCCATTCGCATCGTTTTCAACAAATTCTCCCTTGTATTCAACTGCTGCAAAGGAAAAAATCACCGTAATTAAAATTGCTAAAATCACTAAATACCTTTTCATTTTTATATCCTCCTTAAAAGAATTGTATAAAACTATGCTACATACAATCATTTTATACCTTTTTTTCTCATATGGTAGACTTATAACAAAAATTAATGAGGGGAGCAACTAAATAATGAAGAATAATCGTATATTAATAAGCTTGCTTTGTATATTTGTTATTTTTAATTTTGTGAATATTTTTGCTAGTCATTTTTATTTAACAAAAGCAGATGAATTGTCTGAACTTCAGAGCTTAATTGATCCAGAAATGACGAGCAACAGTTTAATTTGGCTTGGAGGAGATGCTGCTACTTCGGTAAAAGTAACTCCTGAAAGGTATATATGGATATTTGGTGATACTCTGATTGGAAAAAGTATAGATTATAAAAGAGATTATTCCATTTTTATTCATAATTCCATAGGAGTTTCAGAAAAACAGCAAGATAAATTTGGAAAAATCATTAAATATTATAATAAGGGAAATGATGAAATTAAAGAAATTTTTCCATCAGTAAATAAAGCTGAATTCTATTGGCCTATAGTTGGTATATTTCTGGATGATTATTTAATGATTTCAGCTAATATTATTACAACTGAAAACACTGAAGTATTTGAAATAATGGGATCTACTTTCTTTCTTGTCGAAAATCCGGTAAATCCTCCCAGCGAATGGAATTATAAAAGTGATTATTTACTGAAAAGTGATGAAATTGTATGGGGTACTGCTTTTGCCAGAGAGAATGATGATCTTTATATTTTTGGTCAGAAAGGATCAGGATATGATTCATCTAATGTCTTATCAAAAATAAAAATTAGTGAAGCGGAAAAGGGAAACTGGAAAAATATGGAATTTATTGGAAAGTTGGAAGGACTTCCAGGTGCTTCCGAAATGACTGTTCAATATAGTGATTTTTTTAAATGGTACTGTCTTCAGATTCCTCCTCTTACTTACGATGTGCATCTTTATGTATGCGATTCTATAAATGGTAAATGGGAAGATAAAGGAATTGTGTATAAAATACCTGAACCATGGTCTTCAGAGAAAACTAGTAATGGAGATCCGATATTCATTACATATGCAGTTAAATCCCATCCGGAATTGACGAAAAATTCGAATCAGATAGTTTTAACTTATAACATTAATCTTGATCCCTTTGTTAAAGGACTAACTGATAAATTATCTGATTATATGATGAATGAAAAGTATAAAGACTTATATATACCTCAGTTTGTATTATTGGAATTTGAAAAGAGAGAATGAGATAGAAAGAGAAAGATAATAGATAACTGATAATAG
>CAZGZM010000188.1:0-4840 GCA_964529955.1 uncultured Thermotogaceae bacterium | reverse complement strand
CAAGTGTCATTTCTGCTGCCATAGATCCCAAAGAAGCACTTAAAGCAGCAATAACGGCCCCAACAGCTCCACTCCCAGGAGTTAATGATTTATCACCAATTCTTTTCATTAACTCTTTCATAGATAAGTTACAGTAATCCATTAATATTCCCCCAAATCGACTTCTTTGTTTTCAAGTATTTTTATACCGGAACTTGTTCCTATTCTGTCGGCTCCTGCTACAATCATATTAATTGAATCTTCATAAGATCTTACTCCTCCAGAAGCTTTAACATATAATTCTTCTCCAACTACGAACTTCATAAGTTGAATATCTTCTATTGTTGCTCCGCCTGTAGAAAATCCTGTTGAAGTTTTTACAAAATTTGCCCCTGCTTCTTTAGCTAGTGCACACGCAATAACTTTTTCTTCATCTGAAAGTAAGCAGGTTTCAATAATGACTTTAACAATCGAGTTTCCGGAAGCATTTACAACCGCTCTGATATCTTCATATACATCATTATACTTTTCACTTTTCAAATAACCAATATTAATTACCATGTCGATTTCATCAGCACCATTTTCAATTGCCCAATTAGTCTCAAAGGCTTTAGTCTCTGTAGAACATGCTCCTAAAGGAAATCCAACAACCACGCATTTTTTTACCTTTGAACCATCCAATATTTCATTAACTCTTTTTAAATTAGAAGTATTAACGCAAACACTACAAAAATTATACTTTTTTGCTTCTTCACATAATTTATCAATCATTTCTACTGTTGAATTTGGTTTTAACAAAGTGTGATCTATGTAATCAGCTACATTAATATCCGTATCCACATCTCTTGAATATGGTTCATATTCATTATTGAATTTTTTCAACGCTTCAATTACAATTTCATTTATAGTCATAATATTCCTCCTAAAAAAATATTTCCCATGGTATTATACAAAATTTTTTTCAAAATCCAAAAATGTAACAATTATTTCTTTTAATTGATATATTTCTTTTTCATTTTTTACATTTATATATATCTATTCTTAATGATTATTCATTTTTTTTGATATATTTTCATCTAGATATAACTAAAATAAAAAAAAGGGTGAATAAATCACCCTTTGTCTGGTGGGCTCGGGTGGAGTTGAACCACCGACCGCCCGGTTATGAGCCGGAAGCTCTAACCAAATCTGAGCTACGAGCCCTAAGACTTTGAATATTATAATATTCGAAACCTTCAATGTCAACAGAGAAAAAAAAAAATTTAAACTTTTCCTCTATTTTTTATATACATAGAAAGATTGATAATATCATTAGTTGTTATACCCGGTATTCTCATAGCCTGCCCCAAAGAATCAGGTAAAATTCTTTTTAATCTGTCTCTAGCTTCTGTAGATATGTGAGGAACATCGTCATAATTTATATCAAAGGGTATTCTATCTGATTCTAATCTTTCAACTCTCTTTACATCATCCATTAATCTGACTATGTAACCTTCATATTTTATTGATGTCTGTACCTGCTCAATTAATTCAATGTCTTCAATTGGCTTATCGTCATAACTTTTTAAATCTTCATAATTAACCTTAGGTCTTTTTAACAATTGTGACATCCTTGTTGATTGATAAATTGCTGAGCTATTTTTTTCAAGTAATAAATTATTTAAGTTGCCGCTCGGTTTTACTACAACATCATCTAATCTTTTCATCTGATACTGAACATCCTCTTTAAACTTATTTACTTTTTCATAAAACCATCTAGGAACTAATCCATATTTATATCCATATTCAGTAAGTCTTATATGCGCATTATCATGCCTTAATAATAATCTATATTCGGCTCTTGATGTTAAAAGCCTATAAGGTTCAAGGATCCCTCTTGTAATCAAATCATCGATCATAACACCAATATATGATTCACCACGATTCATAACAAAGGGTTCCATCCCCTTTAATTTTGCAACCGCATTAATTCCCGCTACTAATCCCTGTCCACCGGCTTCTTCATAGCCACTTGTTCCATTTACCTGTCCTGCAAAATAAAGATTTTCGATTTCTTTATATTCAAGAGTTTTACTTAATTGAGTTGGAATAACATAATCATATTCAACTGCATAAGCAGGTCTTAATATTTCAACATTTTCCAGTCCTTCTATTGTTCTTAAAAATTCGTATTGAGTCTGTATTGGTAAACTAGTTGATACTCCATTTAAATAGTACTCATTACTATTTCTACCTTCTGGCTCTACAAAAACATGGTGAGCTGTTCTTTCAGAAAATTTAATCACTTTGTCTTCTAATGATGGACAATATCGTGGACCAGTACCACTGATTAATTTAACATCACCATACAAAGGAGAATAACTGATATCCCTCCTTATTATCATATGAGTGTTTTCATTAGTATGGGTTAACCAGCAGGGATAATCATCATTTAATACATACTTTTCCTTGAAAAATGAAAATGCAAGCGGTTCTTCTGAAGTGCTTTGTTTTTCCATTTTATTAAAATTTATACTATCCTTTAAAACTCTTGCTGGTGTTCCGGTTTTGAATCTCTGAAGATTAATTCCGTGATTAATAAGAGAAACACTCAATTCATTTGAAGGAAATTCTCCCAATCTCCCAGCTTGAAGAGTATCTCTTCCTATGAAAATTTTTCCTCTTAAGAAAGTTCCGGCTGTAATTATTAATGATTTACACTTATATTCGAGTCCAAAATGAGTGAAAAGTCCAGAAATTTTTCCATTTTCTACTTTTATCTCTTTAGCTATTCCACATTGTAGAGTTAAATTTTCTTGTTTTTCAAGAACATTTTTCATCTGTGCACTATAAGAAAATTTATCTATTTGTGCTCTTAAAGCCCTAACTGCTGGGCCTTTACTTGTATTCAACTCTCTGATATTAATTGCATTATCATCCGTAGTTTTGGCCATTTCCCCACCAAGAGCATCGATTTCTCTTACAACTACACCTTTAGCTGGCCCTCCCATAGCAGGATTACATGGAGTCCATCCAATTGTATCTAAATTTATATTAAGAATTAACGTTTTCATTCCCATTCTCGCAGACGCTAAAGCAGCTTCTATTCCAGCATGCCCGGCACCAACAACTACCACATCATATTCATATTCTTTTTTACTCATTATCTAATATGTTACCTCCCTTTTAAACATATAAAATTTAATAGGATATTATTGTTATTATACTAAAGTAATATTAATTTTACTAGAAATGGGGTGATTAAATTTAATACAGTAAAAATATTGGATACTACTTTCAGAGATGCGCATCAGTCATTACTCGCAACAAGAGTAAAAACAGAAGAAATGTCAAATATGATCAAAGAAATTGACAATTTGGAATTTGTAGCAGAAGAAATGTGGGGAGGAGCTACGTTTGATTCTAGCATCAGGTACCTCTCAGAAAACCCATGGGAAAGATTAGATATATTCAGAGAAGGTTTTAAAAAAACTTCGCTGCAAATGTTATTAAGGGGTCAAAACCTTGTGGGTTATAGGAACTATCCTGATGATGTTGTTGAACTTTTTATAAGGACAATGGCTGAACATGGAATGGATAGAGTAAGAGTCTTTGATGCCTTAAACGATTTCAGAAACTTAAAAAAATCGTGTGAAGAGATAAAAAAGAATAAAATGCATTTACAGATTTCAATTGCTTACACTACTAGTCCTGTTCACAATGAAAAATACTTTTTGAAGTTAGTTGATGAAGCAGTTAAAATGGAAACTGATTCTTTATGTATTAAGGACATGGCAGGATTACTCACACCTGGTAGAGCCTATCCATTAGTAAAAAAAATTAAAGAGAACCATCCATCGCTTATCATTGATATTCATTCACATTTCACAACAGGCTTAGCAGATATGACATATCTTAAAGCTGTCGAGGCTGGAGCAGATATCATAGATTGCTCAATAAGTGCTTTAGCTTATGGGACAAGTCAACCATCAATCGAGAGCTTATGGACCGCCCTTTACTCTATTGATAAGATGGAAAAACCCAAATACGATATCTTGAAGAGAGTAAACTCGCATTTTGAAAAAATAAGGGAAAAATATAAGGACTATGATAAAGGTGTAAAAACAATTAAACCTGATGTATTGGTTAATCAAATACCTGGGGGAATGTATTCAAATTTAGTTAGTCAGCTATCATCTCAAGGGATGTTGGATAAACTTGAAGAGGTTCTTCAGGAAGTTCCAAGAGTCAGACAAGATTTAGGTTATCCACCATTAGTAACACCCACATCTCAGATAGTTGGAGTACAGGCAGTTATGAATGTTTTATTTAAGGAAAGATATAAAACTATAACAAAGGAAGTTGAAAATTATATCAAAGGTTTTTATGGTTCACCACCTGGAGAAGTAAGCTCAGAATTAAAAAACAGAATATTAAAAGATGGGAATAAACAACTCAATGGTAGAGCAGCAGATACTATTGCGCCAGAAGTAGAAAATGGAAAGAAAAAACTTGGTCTATTAAACAAAAGTGACGAGGATTTGCTGATTTATCTTCTTTTTGGTGAAGTTGGAAGAAAATTTTTAGTCAAGAAATACGAGGATAAACTGAAAATAGATTTTGATTTAATATATGAGGATGAAGTATCTTCATACCCAATTTAGATATGGTATTTGTTTTATAAAAATTTATGAAATATGTTAAAATTAGTTTAGTTTTTCAATATCTATTAGGAGGTTGGTATTAATGAAAAAATTGGTGATTTTATTTATTGCAGTTTTAACAGTTGCAGTTATGGTGAATGCAGAAATTACCGTATGGTCATCTGAAAGTCAGATTCCAGCTCTTGAAAAAATTGCTGCTGATTTTGAAAGCGACTATG
>CAZGZM010000187.1:0-4842 GCA_964529955.1 uncultured Thermotogaceae bacterium | reverse complement strand
AAAAGAAAGTAATATGGAAAATCTTTTAAATCTTCTAAAAAAGGAAAAATTGGAGATGGATTTTTACTCCAGAAAACAATGCCATCTACATCTTCTTTATTTAATGAAATTTTTCTTTTCATATTGTAATTGAAGGGATTTCTCTTTAAGCAATATCCTCTTTTTATTTTATCTATAAACCATTTTGAATAAAAGGCTGGAATATCCGTTCTTCGACTTGCACTTATTATCATTACTCCAGCTTTTCTCCGCAATAGGGACAGTAAACGTAACTTTCATAGAAAGTTTTATCATATTTTCTACAATATTTAAAATTAAATTCGTACTCTTCTTCATTTTCAATTACTTTGCTTTTAAAATCCTCTTGTATATTTTCGGTTTTTTCCTTTAGTATTTTATAGTTGTGATTGCAACATTGAAAAATCAAAACATAGACCGATTTAATCTTGAAAATAGGAATGAAGAATATATGAAAATATGTATTATAAGATATCAATTGAGCTTCTTTTAAAGTATGGCAATCAGGACAAAAGAGACTTTCATATTGTCTGATCGCCTTTTTTCGATTAAAAGATCCAAAGAAAATAAAGAAAAACATATCAGGAGTATTTAAGTTTTTTACCGAATATGTTTTGGAAAGCTGCTTTGTATTGATTTTTTGGATCACTTATCCTATGAGAGAATCTGTATTTATTTTTTTGAGTAACAATTACAAGTTTGCCTGGTGATTGGCTGTCATTATTTGCCATGCTTGGAGGTCTTTTAAAAACGAATTTCTTCACAGACGAATATGGAATTACTCCATTTTTAGGGTTCTCAGAAATCAGAGTATTTTCTGGCTCTCTCAAATGAATCTGCAGATATTCATCAAGAACTTTGAAGTTCGAAAGAAATCTTTGCATCATTCCTTTGCCTTCAGATTTATCTCTCTTGTTTTTTTCCTTAAGAAGCTCCTTGTATTTTTTTGAGCTTATGTGATAAAAAAGCATATGTTTACTTTTAAAAACTATACAACAAGAGGTTGGATTTAAAACCCCCGATGAATTTGTCAGCATATACCAGAAGCTTTCCTGTTGATTGTTTGATGTAGTATTTTCTGATTGCTGAATAGATGTATCATTTTGAATTCCAAGTTCTGCTCCACAATTTGGACAAAAATTTACTTTTTCAGATATTTCAACTCCACAATTTGGACAATACACTCTCTATTCCCCCTTTTATATAATTATAGAACAGGTTCACATAAATATGTTAACCATAAATCTGATTTTAATTTATCGGCATTGTTCTGATACCATTCAAGAGAAGGTAGTTCTGGATTTAACTTCCATCTTCTTTTAGAAAGGAAGTTATTCACGAAATCATCCCATACAATACCGATCTCATCATAGGAACCCATATGAGTAAAAACTGCATACTTCCCTCCAGAAAAGCTATACTCAAAGGTTCCTTTAGGTAATTCTTCCTTTAGAAGAGCTTTATTGCATACGTATGTTTTTTTCTCTCTCATAGGAATATTATTATGATGATCAAAGAAAATCGTCATGAAAAAAGAAAGATCGGTTTGAATTTTGTTTTCTCTTATTACTTTTTTAAATTTATTCCATGTAGATGGCAATTTCCAGTAATCACCGATGTTTTCCATACAAAGAAATTGCATTGGTGGTAGATTTAGAATTTTAACAAGCATAGAGTCCTCCAAATCTGAACTGATTACCCAGTCCGAGATATTATTCTTCTCCAAATAATGAATGTGAGAATAGGAAAGTGTTCTTCCATACCATGAATCTTTATTTCTCAAATCTAGAGGTGATATTCCCATTCTTTTTTTGAATGCCTTTGAAAATGATTCCAGTGTTTCATAACCACTGTCAAATGCAATTTCTGTAATGGATTTTTCTGAATTTCTTATTTCAATAACAGCTTTTTCGAATCTGAGTCTTCTCAGACAACTTTTTACAGATTCACCTGTTATTTCTTTAAATTTTCTATGAAAATGATATGGAGAATAATTTCTCAATCTGGCTATATCATAAAAATTTATATCCGTTTTATCCAGATTAACTAAAATATAATCGAGAGTTTTCTGAACTTCCTCTATCCAATTTTCCATAATTTATAATAGCAAATTTTGACAAGTAAAAAAACAGATAATTTTGTATAGTTAATTTGCAGACTGCTTTTTTATAAATAAAGGTGAAGGTATACTATGTTCTATATAGTTAAAATGGAGGTTAATAATATGGATGACTATTTAAGTAAAGTAAAAATTGAAAAACTTCCAGCTCTGAGAGTTGCTTCTTATAGAGCTGTTGGAAAAGAACCAGAAAATGAGTCCATTGAGTATGTTAACAGATGGGTTAAAAAGAATGTAATAGATCAAGGATTAGCGAAAGAAGAAGATCTGAAACATTTCGGTTTTGATATTCCTATGTATGCATATCTTACAAAAAAGGGATTTAGAGGTTATGAAGCATGGAAACAGATTCCTTATGCTGTCAAACCTTCAGAACACATTGTTATTAAGGAGATTCAGGGAGATACATATGCTACAATAAAAATTACAGATCCATTCAAAGCACCATTTGAAAGAATTGGAAAGGGATGGAAATTTTTAACCAACTGGGTAAATTCCGGTGAGTATAAATCGAAATTCATTATGAATAGATTCTGTTTAGAGGAAGTATATTATGAAAATGGAATCGAATATATGAAATTATATGAGCCGGTGAAATAATTTTTTAAATATTTTTTCAAATCTCTCTTATCCTTTGATTTCAAAAAAAATGATGATATAATTAATTATTAAAATTTTATTAAAAAGGTAATGAAGATGAAAAAATTAGCTTTTGTTTTAGGTTTTACTGTATCTTTAATATTGTTGTTATTGTCGGTAATCATGATTCCGACAACAATTCAAAGTCTCTCCTCTATAAGAATTTTTAATCCTATTGCTGAATTTGTATGGATTTCAGGAATTATAATTGGAATTGCAGGAATAGTCTCTTCAATGTTTATCTACATTAAAGAAAGAATAGCTGGAGTTATTCTTCTAGTAATAGGCGGCTTCGCATTGGTTATAGGCTTAATTAGTTTTTTTAGCGATGCAATAATTTACAGCATATTCCTGTTTTTTTCAGGAGGTATGGCATTGTATTTGTCATTAGTGGAAAAGCCCTACGATATAAATGTGGTTCCTGAAAAAAGATTCAACTTATTTAAAGACGATATTATAAGAGATTTAAAAGCAAGAAAAATTGTTGACAAGGGTCTTCTTAGAGCTAATTATTTCAATAAAAATCTACAATTTTTAAGAAAAGCCAATAAGATATATTTAAAAGTGTTAAAATCTGAAAATCTATCGAGGGGAGATAGAGAAAAAATAGCAGATCTTCAGTATGATATCGGAGAAGAAATAAAAAGAATTGAAGAAAAGGAAAGGGTAAGTTGATCCCTTTCCTTTTTTATTCAAAAAAAAACATACGAAGTATTTAAAATATATGATATAGAAAAAAATCATGCTTTTTTTAGTATAAACAATAATAATTCAATTTTGTAAAATAAAAATATAACATTTAGAATGATTTCTTCAGCTATTACTAACTCACTAATAATTTCTTATATCAAAAAAATTTAAGCTAGTTATCTGAAATTTATATCAATTCAAAGGATTAAAAGAAAGACACTCTTTAGATGTTTGAATATTTCTTAAATATAGATATAATGCTCATATAAGAGGTGATAAAATGAAAAATACTATATTCGTATCTATATTTATCCTTTCTGGAATACTTTTGTTTTCTTCAACCAGAATTCTAAACATTCCAGGAACTTCTGATCTGCGTAATACTCCATATGACCAACACATGGAATATTTCTTCAAAGAATTTGATGATTCCGTTCTTTATATTTATGATACAGATGATGGATATGGAACCTTTGCATTATTAAGATATGGAAAAAACGGAGAAGTGATTACACCTTACAAAATATTTAAAAGTGATGTTTATTCAGAAGAAATATACGATATAGGATTCGGAGATGAATACTTTTTTGTATTAAAGGAAACAAATAGTGGTTTGTTTAAAATCCAGAAATTTTCATTTGATGGAGTTTATTATGAAGAGGTAATTTTTGAAAATAAAGAAGATTACCCAGTTCACTTTAGATCAGACCATTCATTACTTGATATAGATATTGAGCTTGCGAGTATACAAAAAGAGAATGATTTAATTTATGTTGATTTCGTATCTCTGAATTCCCTTAATAATGGTGAATATGAACTTAGTATTTTCAGATATGAGATTAACAATGATTTGGAAGTTGTTGACCGCAAGATTCTGGGAATCAAAACCCTTCAGTACAAACCAAAATTTATTTCTTTTAAGGGAATTACTGACAATTTTTTTCTTTGGACATATGAAAGGGATACAAAACAAATAACTCTTTTTTCTAGAGGCGATGAATTGGGAATAGAAGAATTATATGAATTCAATTATGATCTAGATCTTTCATCTGAAGAGCCTCTTTTTAAATTTTCTGAATATGATGGATATACATTGGCTGAATTTCCTTCTCTTTTTGGACATTTGGGAGATGTATATTTCATTCCAAAAATACTGGTGATAAAGGAAAATGAAATAACAAAAACTCTGAGTTTTAATTCGATAGTATCTCAAAGCCTTGTTGATTATGAGGAAACAGAACTGAACAGATCTGAAGAAAGATTTTGGGGATCAATTTTTATAGAACCAAAGGGAAAAAACATACTGCTAACTTCTAATCTCACAGATGAATTTCAAATTGCGAAGAATAATTATCGTAGAGACTGGGATTTTTCCA
>CAZGZM010000186.1:0-4852 GCA_964529955.1 uncultured Thermotogaceae bacterium | reverse complement strand
CTGTTAATTGTAAATTGTGAAAAACTGGATATAGTATCTGGAATATCGGATATTAAAAAGAACATTAATGATTAGTGAAAAACCATAAAAATCTCCTAAAGGAGTGGGAATAAAATAGAACCAAGGTAAAAATAAAACGATGATAAGAAAACTGATGAAAATTCAGGTAAAATAGGAAATCAAAAAATTATCATTCACAGCTAATGAAGAAGAATTACAATGAACTTAGAATCTTCTTTTATTTTTTAAGAATACAAATTTAAGAAGATCCTAATACTTTGTGGTATCTTTTTTTTCTTTTAATGTATAATAAATTAATCCGGTAATTCTTTCAGGGGGTTGTGTATGAAGTTTAAGGGATTTCATTTCAATAAGAGTTTCTTTCTTTACTTTTCCTTGATTTTAGTTATTATTAGCAGTTTCTTAATTGTTTTTTTCTTAAATGATTTTTCGGATATTTCGAATATTACGAATACCGAAGAGTTAAATATAATAGACCCTGAAACAATTAGAATAGGTGTACTTGCAAAAAGAGGAAAAGAACAATGTCTAGAGGAATGGGGACCTACTGCAGATTATCTTTCTGAAAAACTTCCAGAGCACGATTTCATTATTGTTCCACTTGATTTTGATCAGGTAAATGAAAGTGTTCAAAATGAAATAATTGATTTCATTTTAGTCAATTCTTCGATGTATATTGAGCTTGAAGTTCTTTATGGTGTTAGCAGACTAGTAACTCTGAAAAATCTAAGACTTGGAGATGCTTATACTGAATTTGGAGGCGTTATATTTACAAAAAGTGACAGAGATGATATAGATGAATTAGGAGATATAAAGAGCAAGAGTTTTATTGCTGTTGATACGGAGTCATTCGGTGGATGGCAAATGGCCTGGAAAGAATTTATTCAGAGAAACATCGATCCCTTCGATGATTTTGCTTCTATAGAATTTGCCGGAACACATGATGATGTAGTTTATATGGTCATAAATGAAGAAGCTGATGCAGGCACAGTAAGATCAGATACACTTGAAAGAATGGAACAGGAGGGCAAGATAAATATCGATGATATTAAAGTTATCAACTCACTTCAGGAAACAAGTGAATTTCCTTTTCTTCATTCTACTCAACTTTATCCCGAATGGCCATTTTCAAAAACAAAGCATATTTCTCAGGATTTAAGTCACAAGGTTGCTGTATCTCTTATGAAAATGTCGCCTGAAGATCCAGCTGCTGTTTCAGCAAAAATTGCTGGTTGGACTATCCCAATGAATTATCAACCTGTTGATGATACTTTAAAGATTTTAAAGATTACTCCGTATGAAAATTATGGTGAAGTTTCTCTTGGAACCGTATTAATAACATATAAATGGTGGATTCTTTTTCTCTTTTATGCTTTAATTTTAGTTGTTATTCTTGCTGTAAGAGCTATTTACTTAAAAAGTCATCTTGAAGTTGCATTTGCACTATCGAAAAAAATGGAACTAAAGGCAGAGAAAGCCAGCAAAGCTAAAAGCGAATTTCTTGCACATATGAGTCATGAAATTAGAACTCCAATGAATGCCGTTATAGGACTTTCCACATTGATGTTTAAAACGGAACTTTCAGAAAAACAATTGGATTACCTTAAAAAGATAAATGTTTCAGCAAAAAATCTACTTGGAATAATAAATGATATTCTTGATTATTCAAAAATTGAAGCTAATAAAATGGAGTTGGAAAAGGCTGAATTCAGATTAGATGATCTACTATATGAGATTTCTAATCTTGTTTCTCTAAAAGCAGAAGAAAAGAGTATTGAAATTCTTTTTGATATTTCTCCAAATGTTCCATATAAGCTTGTTGGTGATAAGCTCAGGCTTGGACAAATTCTGATAAATCTTGCAAATAATGCATTGAAATTTACTAATGAAGGTCAAATATTAATTGGGGTGGATGTAGATACTTCATTTTCCAATGAAATTGATCATATAATTTCAAAGGCAAAAAAAATCAAATTGGACTTTATAGTCAAAGATACAGGAATAGGCATGACTGAAGAACAGAGGAAAAGACTCTTCAAGCCTTTTATACAGGCTGATTCTTCAATGAGCAGACAGTATGGAGGAACAGGTTTGGGTCTTACAATAAGTAAACAACTTGTTGAACTTATGTCAGGAAAAATCTCCGTTTCAAGTGAATATGGAAAGGGAAGTACGTTTGAGTTTTCTGCAGTTTTAGATATCCCAGATTTTATCGAAAAAGAATTAATAAGTCCTGATGAGTTAAAGGATCTTAGGGTACTTGTTGTTGACGATAACGAAACTGCTAGAACGATACTCAACGATATAATAAAATCATTCTCCTTTGAAGTTAAAGCAGTAGCTTCTGGAAAAGACGCTTTGGAAGAACTTGATAAAAATAATAATGATTACTATTCATTAATTCTCATGGATTACAAGATGCCGGAAATGGATGGATTAGAAACAGTAAGAAGAATCAAAACTAGTGATAAATTCAACAAAATTCCTGCGATTATGATGCTTTCCGCTTATGGAAAGTCAGAAATTAAAAAGGAAGCAGAAGATATTGGAATAAATAATTTCCTTGATAAACCTGTAAATCCATCTTTTCTATTTGATGCAATAATTGAGCTTTTTAGTAAAAATAACATTAAATCGAAAGCTCAATCAATCGAAGAAAAATATTCTATAAATTTGGACAAAATTCGAGGAGCAAAAATATTATTGGCTGAAGACAATGAAATAAACCAGCAGGTGGCAGTTGAACTTTTAGAAAATGAAAAGTTCTTTGTGAAAGTTGCAAATAATGGAATAGAAGTTCTTGATATTCTTAAGAAATCACCTGAAAATGAATTTGATATTATTCTTATGGATATCCAAATGCCTCAAATGGATGGCAGAACTTGCACGGAGAAAATAAGAAAGATGCATTCCTCTTATAAAGACATCCCTATTATTGCAATGACTGCTCATGCTATGGAAGAAGAAAAAGAAAAGAATATTAATGCAGGAATGAATGATCATATAACTAAGCCCATTGATATTAAACAATTATTTAATACACTGATTAAATTTATTAAACCCGGTGAAAGAAAGTTGTTTATTCAGGGAAAAAAGGAAGTTGAATCTGATATATTACTTCCAAATGAAATTGATGAAATAGATTTATAATTAGGATTGGAAAGGGTTGCAAACAATCGAAAATTATTTAAGGAATTATTATTCTCATTCTATAAAAAGAATCAAAATGTTATCCAGAATATAAAAGAGGAAATAAAAAATGGAAATATTTCTGAAGCTTCAAGAATTGCTCATACTTTAAAGAGTGTCAGCGGTAATATTGGAGCTCAAAGAGTTTATTTAGCTTCTGCTGATGTAGAATTAGCTCTTAATAAAAATGGAAATTACAATGAAAAAATTGATATTCTTGAAGAAAAATTGCAAAGACTTCTTAAATCTTTAAAATCATTTGTGGAAGAAGATAAGGAAAAAGAAACTTTGTCTGAAGAAAACATCCAGATAAACTATGAAAATCTTACTAAAATCATTGGAAAATTAAAGGAGTATTTAATAGACAATAATACCGAAGCAATTGATATTTTTAATGACTTCAAATCAAATCTTCCAAAGGAAGAAAGAAAGAAGATAGTAAAAATAGAAGAATTTATAAACGATCTCGAATTTAATTCTGCTTTAGAAGAGTTGGAAAAAATTACTAAAGAAATTGAAAAAAAATATGGAGGAAGGAAGGATGAATGAGAATAAAAAAGAGATATTAATAATTGATGATACCGCAGATGTAATAAAAGTATTAATAGGACTCCTAAATCCTAATTATAAGACTTACTTCGCTAAAACAGGTGAAAAGGGTTTAAAAATGGCAAAGGAAAAGAATCCGGACTTAATATTACTCGATATAATAATGCCGGAAATAGATGGGTACGAAGTATGCAGAAGATTAAAATTGGATACTGCCACCTCTCAGATACCTGTAATTTTTGTAACAGCCGTATCAGAAGCTATGGATGAAGCTAAAGGCTTTGAAGTAGGAGGAGTGGACTATATAACTAAACCCTTTGTTCCTATGGTTGTACAGGCAAGAATTAAAAATCAGCTTAAGTTAGCAGATTCTATGAAGGAACTTGAAAGACTATATCAGTTGGCACTTGATGCAAATCCAATTACAGGTCTTCCAGGAAATAACAGTATTAAAAAAAGAATCGAGTCTGCTTTGAATAATGACGAAAATTCTTTTGTTTATTATGCAGATTTAGATAATTTCAAGTCATATAACGATAAATATGGGTTTGCAAGAGGGGATGAAGTAATATCAATGACTGCAAAATTATTTGGTAAAATTGCAGAAGATATGGGCCATCCAGAAACTTTCATCGGACATATTGGAGGCGATGATTTTGCTCTAGTAGTTCCAAAAGAAATCGCAGAATATTATATTAAAAAATACATTGATACATTTGATAGTAAAATCGTTGAATTTTATTCTGATGAAGATATTCAGAATGGTTATATTTTTACAAAGAATAGAAATAACATTACTGAGCAATTTCCAATAATGTCAATAAGCATTTCAGGAGTTGACTTAACAAAAAAAATGTACAGTAAATACCTTCAGATAAATGATATTTGTGCTGAAATAAAGAAAAAAGCAAAAAATACAAATGGAAGTTGTTACATCATTGATAATAGAGAGATTTGAAGAATAGTGTCGTGTGTAGTGTGTTGAGAAAAACTTAGTGAATAGATAACCGATAATATAAAATAGAAAAAGATTATAAAAATATAGAAGATAAGAAATTAAAAAAATAAAACAAAAAAATTTAAAAAATCATTT
>CAZGZM010000185.1:0-4855 GCA_964529955.1 uncultured Thermotogaceae bacterium | reverse complement strand
TATTCTTAGAACTATACGAAAGCGGAGAAGGGAAATTATTAAGGTGAATAGAGAAAATATCGAAGTTTATTGTTTTGGAGAAGCTTTAGTAGGTTTTTATTCAAATGGTCAGGGAAGTCTCAACGAAATTGGGGATTTTCATATGACATGGGGTGGAGATGCCTCTAACGTTGCATTAGCAATACAGAAACTTGGCCATAAAGCAAGTTTTTTAGGGAAAGTAGGTAATGATTTTTTCGGAAGTGGTCTTTTAAAATATTGGAAGAAAATTGGAGTAGAAACTGAAAATGTTTCCAGTGATAAAGCTAGATTTACAGGACTATATTTTATTAAAAGTAATGATCAGAATCACCAATTTGAGTACCGAAGAAAAAATTCAGCTGCCGCTAATATTTCTGATGATGACATAGATTTCAATAGTCTGGATGATGGAAAGATTTTTCATCTTAGCGGAATAAGTCAGGCTATAAGTAGTAATTCATGTGAAATGGGATTTAAACTTATGGATTATTTCAAGTCTAAAGATAAAATCGTTTCATATGATCTGAATTATAGAGAGAAATTATGGAGCAAAGAGTATGCTAAAACAATTTACAGAGAAGTACTGGAAAATTATGCAAATATTTTTTCTCTAAGTAAAGAGGAAGCCCAGATCTTAAATCTTCCAGATGATCCCGAAAAAGCTGTTTCTGAATTACTGAAATACAACCCAGATCTTGTAATTTTGAGATTAGGTAAGGAAGGAGCCGTAATTGGAAATAATGACAAAATAATCAAGTCCTCTGTTTTTAAAACAGAAGTTGAAGATACTGTTGGGGCAGGAGATACATTTACAGCTGCCATTATCGTAGGTTATTTAGAAAGTATGGATCTTGAAAGTATGCTGAAATTTGCATTAAAAGCAGCCGCATATACATGCAGAAAAGTTGGTTCAGTTGAGGGACAACCCTTAAGGAAAGAATTAAATATGTAAAAATATTCCACAAAATTTACCGGGAGGTGTCAGTATGAAAAAGTTGTTATTAGTAGCACTTATTGCAGTATTTGCAATAACTTTATTTGCAGTTAACTACCCAACAAAGAGTATCTCATTAGTATGTCCATGGGGAGCAGGTGGCGGAACAGACAGATTAGCAAGATTTATGGCTGATGAACTTTCAAAGGAACTTGGTCAACCAGTTGTCGTTGTAAACAAAACAGGTGGAGGCGGAGCTGTTGGTCATGGTGCAGGAGCATATGCTAAAAACGATGGTTATACAGTAACATTGGTTACATTAGAAATTGCTACAATGCACTGGCTTGGATTAACTCCTCTTACTTACGAAAACTTAGACTACATAGCACAGGTTAATCAGGATCCAGCAGGTTTAATTGTTAAAGCAGATAACGAATGGTACAGTGCGGCAGATATGTTAGTTGACGTAGCTTTGAATCAGGGAGAATATCTCTTCTCCGGTTCAGGTGCTGGAACAATCTGGGATCTTTCTAGAATTGGTATGTTCAATTCAGTTGGAATCGCACCAGATGCTGTTACATGGGTTCCTACAGCAGGCGCAGCTCCATCAATAGTTGAATTACTTGGTGGCCATATAGATGCAATAACATGTTCAATTCCAGAAGCATATCCTCAGATCGCATCAGGTGATTTAAAAGCATTAGCTATTATGGCTGATGAAAGAGATCCAAGATTTGAAAATGTTCCTACATTAAAGGAAATGGGAATTGACTGGGCATCAGGTACATGGAGAGGATTTGCTGTTCCTAATGGAACTTCTGCTGAAATTAAGGAAATTCTTGAAAATGCTGTTTTAAAGATCGCTGCTTCAGATGCATTTTTAGATTTCATGGACAAGAATGGATTTGGAATAAAAATCAGAAATTCAGTAGAATTTACTTCATTTGTTGAAGATCAAGATAGCGTTTGGAAAGAAGTATTAAAAATAGGTGGATACTTAACAGAATAATTTTTTTCTTTAAATCCCGGTACTATTTGTACCGGGATTCTTTAAGTGAATTTATGTGAGGTGTGATATGAGTAAATATAAGAATCTCTTATACGGCGTAATATTAATTGCTCTATCAATATTTGTGATTATTTACAGTACAGGATTTCCTAAATATACCGTAAGAGGTCAGGAGTTGCCTGGACCCAATTTTTTTCCTACTGTAATGAGCATTTTCTTGATAGCTATAGGAGTGTATGAAATTTTAAAAGATGTTGTAGATAATATAAAAAAGAAAAAGCGAATACCTAAAGATGATTCACATATTACTAAGAGAGGGTTTATTAGTATTATTGTTGTTGTGGCTGGTATAATCCTTTTCGTTCCATTTATTGAGCTTGTAGGTTTCAAACTTGGAGCGTTTGTTTTCGCAGCATTACTGATGTATTTATTGGGAGTTAAAATTATTAATTCTCTCATTTATTCAGCTGTTCTAACGGCTGTAATAGTAGTAATATTTGAATTATTGTTTAAGATACCCTTTCCTCAAGGGTACATTCTTCCGTTTTAGCAGGGGTGATTAGATGGAAAATATATTAGCAGTTTTTGATCCAGGTGTTTTCTTTCCATTATTGATGTCTATGTTCTTTGGAATATTCGTTGGTGGAATTCCTGGTCTAACAGCAACAATGGCAGTAGCGCTTATTATACCAATAAGTTATTATTTGAGTCCACTTGCAGGTTTAGCTATGGTTTTGGGAGCTTCATTTACAGCTATTTTTTCAGGTGATATCCCAGCGACATTTTTAAGAATACCTGGTACTCCTGCATCAGGAGCAGCAACTCTTGACGGATTTGAAATGACAAAAAAAGGAAAGGGAAGTTTAGCGCTTACTTTGGACCTTTTCTGTTCAGCGATTGGTGGAACTATAGGAATATTACTTCTCATAGCTGTAGCACCCCCGCTTGCTAATCTCGCTCTTCAATTTACGAATTATGAATATTTCTGGTTAGGAATATTTGGATTGAGCATGAGTGTTGTTTTAAGCAAAGGAAATGTTATTAAGGGACTTTCAGCAGCAGCAATAGGACTGCTTATTTCTACTATAGGTATGGATATTACTACAGGATATCCAAGATTTACCTTTCATAACATCGAATTGATGGGGGGAATAGAATTTATTCCAGCAATGATAGGTTTGTTTGGATTATCAGAAGTATTGAAGAGAATACAAGGGGGAAACAAAAGTTTAGAACGTCCTACAATTAATGAAAAAATAAAAGTTTCTCCAATAAAAGCTCTAAAGATAATAGGAAAGAGATTCTTTGTAGTAATTAAATCAGCTTTCGTAGGAACTTTCATAGGAGCTCTTCCTGGAGCGGGAGCGGATATAGCTGCCTGGGTAGCATATGGTGTTGAAAAAAAGACATCAAAGCATCCCGAAGATTTTGGAACAGGTACCATTGATGGTGTTATTGCTCCTACCAGTGCGAATAACGCAGCTTTGGGAGGAACATGGATTCCAGCTCTTGTTTTTGGAATTCCCGGTGACACAATAACAGCTATTGTTCTGGGAGCAATGTTAATGTTTGGAATCAGGCCTGGCCCATTGATATTCGAAGAGAGTGGAGACCTGGTAACAGGAATATTCACAGTTGCATTAGTTGCTCAAGTTTTATTAATATTTGTCGGATATATCGGAATAAAAGCTTACTCCCAGGTTTTGAAATTAAAAACATCAACTGTTATGGCTGGAGTTGTAATTTTTTCGATGATAGGATCTTATGCGATAAGAAACAGTTTCTTCGATATTTATATTATGCTTATTTTTGGAATTGTTGGATTCCTATTAGAAAAGATCGATGTTCCACTCGCACCAATGATTTTAGGAATAATTCTTGGACCTATGATTGAAGATAACTGGCGTGTTGGTCTCACTAAAACTGGTGGAGATATGACGCTTTTCTTCCAGAGACCTATTTCAGTTATTTTCATATGTCTGATAATATTTACCTTTACAAGTGGATATCTGTTCAAGTTTTTAAGATTTGTATTTAAGGGGAAGAAGAAAAATGAAGTTAAGAATAATTGATAATTACGAAGATGAAATAAAGAAAAGCCCTGTTGAATTTGATATTACAAAAAACAGTTTTTCAAAAATTGTAGATATTGGACAAATGGATGCGGAACCAGAAGCGCATATAGAATGGACAGATGTTTACATTGTTCTCGATGGAGAAGCGATTTTAGAGACTGGAGAAAAACTTGAAAATTACAGAGAAACTGAACCAGGAGAATATAGGGGAGGAAAAATTGTCGATCCCGAAGAAGTTTTTCTTAAAAAGGGTTCAATTGCAGTTATTCCTAAGGGTACTCCTCATAAATTGAAAGTGGATAATAATCTAAAGCAGATTGTCCTGAAAATAAAGGAATAAATTTATCACACCTTAATTTTTTTATAGCTCCCTTTTTTTGGGAGCTTTTTTTATTCAAATACTTTGATTATGTATTCTTCAAGTAATTTTAATGAATAATCATCGTTAATATTGGCGGTTGTTACACATAATAAATTTAAATCGGGGATAATGTATATTCTCTGATCGTTATAACCATAGACATAAAAAATATCATGATCTTTATATTTTGTAATCCACCAGTTTTGTTAAACCCCTGATTATCAGATCCCCAAATTACTGAATCTATTTCTGATGGGCTGAATAAAAAAATCATTTGCAAATAATCCCAAACTCAGAATAATAAATATAATCAAACAAATTTTACTAATAATCATTTCTCCTCCACAATTTGAAGTATATTTCTTACTATTAAAAATTAATTTCTATATATTAATTTTACTAGATTTTTTATTAATTAGGGTTTCCTGAAAAACTTAAAATTTAGTACTTATTGA
>CAZGZM010000184.1:0-4886 GCA_964529955.1 uncultured Thermotogaceae bacterium | reverse complement strand
GTATTTAATCCCAGTCTATAGTACGCTGGTATATCATCTTCATTTAAATTAAGATCATTTTCATCTATTTCTACTCCTGAAGCAATAAGAGTAATGTGCAATTCATCTTCAGGCATTGTTTCATCAATTATTAATCCTAATTTCACATCCGCATCGTCACTACAACTATTTCTAATATATGAAGTTGCCTCATTTATTTCTTTCATTGTAACATTTTTACCCGATATATTCAAAATAATTCCAGTAGCATCGTCAAGTGGTTTTTCTAAAATTTTACTTTCAAGTGCATTTTTTGCAGCCATTAAAGCTCTATCCTCACTGAACCCTATACCAATACCTAACATTGCAGCTCCAGCGTCCTTTAGAACCGACTCTACATCAGCAAAATCAAGATTTATATAACCCTGTTTAGTAATTAATTCAGAAATACCCTTTATTCCATGATGCAAAGTCTTATCTGCTTCTGCAAATCCTTCTATTATTGGAGTATCAGGTGGTAATTCATTGAACAAATTATTGTTTGAAATTCTTATTAAAGTGTCTACAGACATCTTCAATTTTCTCAAACCTTCATTAGCAATTTTTAACCTTTGATTTCCTTCAAAATAAAATGGAGTAGTTACAACAGCTACTGTTAAAATTCCCATCTCCTTAGCTACGGAAGCTATAACTGGTGCGGCACCAGTTCCAGTTCCTCCGCCCATTCCAGCAGTTATGAACAGTAAATCAGTATCTTCAAGTATTTCTTTTATCTCATCAATACTTTCTTCCGCTGAATGTTCGCCAATAGCGGGATTTCCTCCAGCACCAAGTCCTCTTGTTAATTTTGCTCCAAGCTGTATCAATTTAGCAGCTTTGTTAGTTTCAAGAACCTGAATATCAGTATTAGCAGCAATAAAGTCTACGCCGTGAATACCCTCATTTATCATTCTGTTTACGGCGTTTCCTCCAGCACCTCCAACTCCTATAACCTTTATATTAGGTAATCTCATTCCTAGTGTTTCTTCTCTTCCGCTATCTATTTCGAAACTCATTCTTCTTCACCCCCAAAGAAGATTGATTTAATAATATCACCAAATCCCTTCTTTTCCTTTTCTCTAGATTTACCTTCATCTTCATTTGCTAAAGGAGCTTCTTCAATTACCCCCTTTTCGTTGCTTTCAAGAAGATTTCCAAGACAGGCACTGAACATTGGATCGTTTGAAACATCATCTGAATTTTCAATTCTTGGATTGAAACTCGTTTCGTATGTTCCTACTCTAACAGGCATTCTTAATGTTTCAACTCCGGTATCTGTTAACCCTCTAAGTTTTGCTCCGCCTCCAGAAATAACTATACCGCCAGGAAGCTTATCTTCGGTAATATTTTTATTTTCAGTATAGAAAATGCCAAGTTCCCTTCTTACCTTGTTAAATAACTCTCTAACTCTCGCATAAACTACTCTAGAAAGTTTTCTCATACTTACACTCTTTCTCGTCCTTCCATCTAGAGCAAAATATTCAACTCTGTCTTCTCCAGAATTATTTATATTTGTATCTCCGTAAGTTACGAGGAGTTTTTCAGCTTCATCGAAGGATGTTTCAAGAACCTTGGAAATATCTTTAATTATATTTTTAATTCCTAAAGGTATTTGAGAAATGTATACAGGGAGATTTTCCTTGTAGCATATTATTTCAGAAACACTATGTCCTAAGGTAACACACATTACACCATGTTGTTTCTCTTTATCTGTTAAAACAGATTCAGCTGCAGAAACAAGAGAAGGTCTTATGTTGAATACACCGCTTCCATAAAGTTCCTCAAAAATCCTTTTGAAAATCTCTGAAGATTTTCCTTCACTTGATATATAAACTATCTCAAGATTTATTTTTGAAGCCTTCATTTCAACAGGATTAAAAACTATTTTTTCATCATCGAGTATATATTTTCTTATATAACTCTTATGAATCTTAATATTACCCCTAGTAAACTTTTCCTGCTCAATATTATCAAGAAGATCCTTTATAGTTTCTTCTTTAATAACAGCTGGTTCTCCATCCGATATAATTTCTTCAACATTCTCGGATAATACTGAATAATTCATTTCAGAAAAGCTCACATAAAAATCTGCTATAATATCTTTTTTTGGCATCTGGTCAATTAAACCATCAACAAGTTTTCTTAAAGCACTCTTAAGTGCAACAGCATCATTAATACCAGATTTTTCAATACCTGCAGACTTGACACTTCCATAGGCTTCCAAAAACTGTCTTCCAGTAGCATCTAAACTTGTTATTACTCCTTTTAAAGAACTAGTTCCAACATCTATGGATACATTGTAGTTCTTACCCTTGGGCATTCATGTCACCTCACTCTTTGCATATCACCATTTTCTTTATATAAATACTTTTGCATATCTTCTGAATCGTAATAAATCTCAATAATTTTATCTTTATAAAACGAAAAATCCTTCCAGTCAAAAATTTGAACTCTTATACCCCTTTTTAGATATAATACATTATTTTGGAAGTCTATGAGTGAAATTAATTTTAGAACATTTTCATCATCGTAAATTCTTTGAACAACTTCAACTATCCATTCCGGATTATTCTCTGATAAACGAAACTCTCCATTTTCATCAAGTTTAAAATCAACTCCACTTACTAATGGAATAGTCATTATTTCCTTGGTTTTTGCAAAATCAACTATTACAAAATCTTCTGAAATCCAGTAATAATTATTCAAGTAATTCATAATATATCTTCCTGGTTTTATAAAAAATCTACACCCTGGAAGATCATTTGAAGTGGGAGGAAAAAAATCAATACTTTGAAAAGCGCTTGCTAAAAATGTCGGATATTTAATTTCAACAATTTCCTTTCCAATCGCTTCTAGATTTCTTTCAACTGGTTTGGTAAAATATATTTTTATTAAAAAATTTACAAAGACCACGGCTATAAAAATTATCAATAGAATAAGTACTAAAGATACTCTAATTTTCATTGTTAAACATCTAAATTTGATACAGACAATGCATGCCTTTTAATAAAGTTTCTCCTTTCCTCAACATCACTGCCCATTAATATTGTAAAAAATTTATCAGCAACTTCAACATCATCAATCTCTATTTTAATCAATTTTCTCGTATCTGGATCCATAGTTGTTTCCCATAATTGATCAGGATTCATTTCTCCCAATCCTTTATATCTACTGTAATTACTGTGCCCGTTTTCCTTAAGGTATAAGTTTAATTCTTCATCACTAAAGAAATACTTCTTGCTCTTCCCCTTTTCAATTTTATAGAGAGGAGCTTGAGCAAGATAAATATGACCAGTTGTTATCAGTGGAGTCATATATCTATAAAAGAAAGTTAAAAGCAAAGTAGTAATATGTGCTCCGTCTACATCAGCGTCAGTCATGATTATTATCTTCCCATATCTTAATTTTGAAATATCAAAGTCCTCGCCTAACCCTGTACCAACAGCAACAATAAGATTATTTACAACTTCATTCTTTAAGAGTTTTTCGAAACTTGCTTTTTCCACATTCAAAATTTTGCCCCTTAAAGGTAGAATGCCCTGGAAATCTCTTTCTCTTGCTTGCTTTGCTGAACCTCCAGCAGAATCACCCTCAACTACAAAAAGCTCTGATTTTTCAAGATCCTGAGTAATACAATCCGCTAATTTACCAGGAAGTGTAGTGCTTTCAAGCATATTCTTTCTTCTAATCATTTCTCTGGCTTTTTTAGCTGCTTGTCTTGCTCTTGCGGCAGAAAGTGCTTTACTTAGTATAGACTTCAGAACCTTAGGATTAAGTTCAAAATATTCAATTAATTTTTCTCTTAAAACTTTATTTACAGCTTCATAAGCTTCTTCGTTTCCAAGTTTTGATTTTGTCTGCCCTTCAAATTGAGGTTCCTTAACAAAAATACTTAAAACTGCAGTGATTCCTTCCCTTACATCTGAACCCTGAAGGTTGTTATCTTTCTCTTTAATAATACCATTTTGTCTACCCAAATCATTCATAACTTTAGTTAAAACTGTTTTTAAAGCAGTTAAATGAGTTCCACCTTCAATTGTTTTTATATTATTTACAAATGTAACTATATCTTCGTCATACGATGAAGAATACTGAAAGGCTAGTTGAACTAATATGTCATTAAAGCTTCCTTCTGTGAAAACTGGTTTATGAAGACTTTTTTTGTTTTTATTTAAGGCTTTTACATATTCAACTATTCCACCTTCATAATGATATTTTTTTCGCTCGTTGTTCTTTTTATCTTCAAAATGTACCGTTATTATGGGATTCAAATAAGCTAGTTCTTTAAATCTAGATTCTAAAATATCAAAATCATAATCTAGTGAAGAAAATATTTCGTGATCTCCCTTAAAAAAGGTTTCTGTTCCAGATTCATTTGTTTCTCCAAGAATCTTGACTTTATCTGTAGGAACCCCTCTAATATAATCCTGATAATGGATTTCTCCATTGTTTTTTACAGTTATCTGTAACCATTCAGAAAGAGCATTAACAACTGAAGCACCAACTCCATGAAGTCCTCCGCTGATTTTGTAGGAGTCTTTGGAAAATTTACCCCCAGCGTGAAGAGTAGTCATAACCACTTCTAAAGCACTTGTTTTTGTTTCTGGATGTATTCCACAGGGAATTCCTCTTCCGTCATCTTTTATTTTTACTGAATTATCTTCGTATAGAGTAACCCAAACATTTTTACAAAAACCAGCTAAAGCTTCGTCTATACTGTTATCAACTATTTCATATACTAGATGGTGTAAACCAGATTTACCTGTAGATCCGATATACATACCTGGTCTTTTTCTAACCGGATCCAAACCTCTTAGTATTTTAATACTACCAGCATTATAATCAACTTTCATTGTTGTGAAAACCTC
>CAZGZM010000183.1:0-4978 GCA_964529955.1 uncultured Thermotogaceae bacterium | reverse complement strand
ATGGCAGATGCTGGTAAAGCATATGCTCATTTCAGATGGTAATTTTTTAGGAGGAACACTTGAAAGAACGGGAAAGAATCCTTGACAAGATTAGAAATATAGGGATTATGGCTCATATTGATGCTGGAAAAACTACAACTACAGAAAGAATATTATTTTATACTGGAAAAAAGTATAAAATTGGTTCTGTTGATGAAGGTACAGCAACAATGGATTGGATGGACCAGGAGAAGGAAAGAGGAATTACCATAACTTCTGCTGCAATAACTTGTCCGTGGAAAGATAAGAGGATAAATATTATTGATACACCCGGGCACGTTGACTTTACAATTGAAGTAGAAAGAGCTCTGAGAGTTTTAGATGGTGCTGTGGCTGTGTTTGATGCACAGGCAGGTGTAGAGCCACAATCAGAAACTGTTTGGAGACAAGCAGATAAATATAAAATCCCAAGAATAGCTTTCATGAATAAAATGGATAAAACAGGAGCGGATTTCAATGCATCGTTGAAGACAATGGTTGAAAAATTAAATGCAAATCCTGTCGCTGTTCAAATTCCTATTGGAAGTGAAGCGAATTTTGAAGGTGTTATAGATTTGATAAATATGAAATCTATAGTTTGGACCAATAGTGAAGGTTCCGAATATGAATATAAGGATATTCCCGAAAATATTATGGAAGAAGCTATGAATGCGCACGAAGATTTGATAATGCATGCAGCTGAATATGATGAAGAATTGATGGAAGAATTTTTGGAGGGCGAAGAGGTAAGCCCAGAAAAATTAAAAAAAGCTATCAGAAAAGGAACTATTAACAATAAAATGGTTCCTGTTTTATGCGGTAGTGCATTTAAAAATAAAGGTATTCAACCTCTTTTAGACTCTATTGTTGATTTTTTGCCCTCTCCAGTAGATATGCCTCCAATAAAAGCGATCGATTTAAGTACTGAGGATGAAGTTGAAATTATAACTGATCCTAATAGTGATTTTATTGCTATGGCTTTTAAAATAATGGTTGATCCATTTGTTGGAAAACTTACTTTTTTAAGAGTTTATTCTGGTTCGATAAAGAAAGGGTCTTATGTTTATAATTCTTCAAAGGGGAGAAAAGAAAGAATTTCCAGAATGCTTTTTATGCATGCAGATAAAAGAGAAGAAGTTCAGGAGTTATTTGCAGGAGATATAGCAGCGGTTATTGGATTAAAAAATACAATAACAGGAGAAACTATTACTTTAAATAGCAATACGAATGTGGTTTTGGAAAAAATGGAATTCCCTGAACCAGTAATTTCTTTATCTTTAGAACCTTCATCGAAGGCTGATATTGATAAATTATCAAGAGCTTTAGATGCTTTAGCTGAAGAAGACCCTTCCTTAAAAACTTATACTGATGAAGAAACTGGTCAAACTATCCTTTCTGGTATGGGTGAATTACACTTGGAAATAATAATCGAAAGAATAAAAAGGGAGTTTTCAGTAAATCTTCGTGTTGGTCATCCGCAAGTTGCTTATAAAGAAACGATAAAAAGAGAAGGAATTGGAGAAGGAAAATATATTAGACAAAGTGGAGGAAAGGGGCAATATGGACACGTTATTTTGAATGTTGAACCTTTAGAAATTGAAAACACTCACTTTGTATTTGAAGATAAATCGACTAATGGTGTAATTCCTAAAGAATTTATACCTTCAATTGAAACTGGAGTTAAAGAATCGATGCAGGTAGGACCTTTAGGTGGTTTTACCATGATAAACTTAAAAGTTTCGGTAATAAACGGTTCCTATCATGAAGTAGATTCATCTGAAATAGCTTTTAGTATTGCAGGAGCAATAGCTTTTAAAGAAGCAATAAAGAAATGTGAACCGGTTTTGCTTGAACCAATAATGAAAGTAGAAATAACAACCCCTGAAGATTATATGGGAGATTTGATAGCTGATCTCAATTCTAGAAGGGCTAAAATAAATGGTTTTGAGAATAAAGGGATTTTGAGAATTATTGATGCCCAGGTTCCTTTATCTGAGTTATTTGGATATGCTACTGTTATTAGATCATTATCACAGGGTCGAGCAGTTCATGTTATTCAGTTTTCTCATTATAACGAAGTACCAAAAAAGGTTACTGAAAAATTAGGATATTAATAAATATCATTGAATGTATTAAGGAGGGACAAAAATGGCAAAGGAAAAGTTTGAAAGAACGAAACCACATCTTAATATTGGAACAATAGGTCATATTGACCATGGAAAGACAACTTTAACAGCTGCGATAACAAAATGTTTATCTTTTAATGGAGGAGCAAATTTTACACCTTTTGATAGCATTGATAAGGCTCCTGAAGAAAAGGAAAGAGGTATTACAATTAACGTAACTCATGTAGAATATGAAACTAAAGCAAGACATTATGCTCATATTGATTGTCCTGGACATGCTGATTATATTAAGAATATGATCACTGGTGCAGCACAAATGGATGGAGCTATTTTAGTAGTTGCTGCTACTGATGGTGTTATGCCTCAAACAAGAGAACATGTTCTTCTTGCAAGACAGGTTAATGTGCCAGCTTTGGTTGTTTACTTGAATAAAACTGATATGGTTGATGATGAAGAATTAGTAGAATTAGTTGAAGAAGAAGTTAGAGATTTATTAAATAGTTATGAATTTCCAGGAGACGATATTCCTATAGTTAAAGGATCAGCATTAAAGGCATTAGAAGCAGAATCAGCTGATGATCCTTGGACAGCTTCCGTTTATGATTTAATGGATGCTGTAGATTCATACTTCCCTGAACCAAAAAGAGAAACAGATAAACCATTCTTCATGCCTATAGAAGATGTATTTTCAATCACAGGAAGAGGAACAGTTGTAACTGGAAGAATTGAAAGAGGTATAGTTAAGGTTGGAGAAGAAGTGCAGATTGTTGGATTATCATATGAAGTTGGTAAAACAGTTGTAACTGGTGTTGAAATGTTTAGGAAACTACTTGACGAAGGTAGAGCAGGAGACAATGTAGGTTGTTTACTTAGAGGAATTGGTAAAAATGATGTTAAGAGAGGACAAGTTTTAGCAAAACCAAATACTATTACTCCTCATAAAATATTCAAAGCTAATGTTTATGTTTTGAAAAAGGAAGAAGGAGGAAGACATACTCCTTTCACTAAAGGATACAGACCTCAATTCTTCATTAAAGTTGCAGATGTTACTGGTCAAATTATTGATTTACCTGAAGGTGTAGAAATGGTTATTCCTGGTGATAACGTAGTTATGACATTAGAAACAATTTACCCAGTAGCTATTGAAAAGGGTATGAGATTTGCTGTCCGTGAAGGCGGAAGAACAGTTGGAGCTGGAGTAGTAAGCGAAATTATTGAATAAATATAAGTTTCTACTTAGGGAGAGACTTTATCTCTCCCTATAGTTTGAAGGAGGTTAAAAAGATGGCCAAACAAAAAATTAGAATAAGGCTAAAAGCTTACGATCACAAACTACTAGATTTATCAGCAAAAAAGATCGTTGAAGCAGTTAAATTAACAAAAGCTCAAGTATCTGGCCCTGTTCCTCTACCCACAGAGAGAACTTTATATACTGTTTTAACAGCTCCACATAAATATAAAGACGCTAGAGAACAATTTGAAAAATTAGTTCATAAAAGATTGATAGAAATATTGGATGCTACCCCAAAAACTATAGATTCTTTAATGAAAATCGATTTACCCGCTGGCGTTGATGTAGAGATTAAACTATAGTATATCTTCGGAGGTGAAAAATGAAAGGGATTATTGGAAGAAAACTAGGAATGACAACAATTTATAGAGATGGAAAAGCCTTCGGAGTTACCGTTATAAAAGCAGGACCTTGTGTTGTATCACAAAAAAAGGAAGAAGAAAAAGGTGAATATAACGCAATCCAAATTGCTTTTGAGGAATTAACTGAACAGAGGGCTAAGAAATTATTAAAAAAACCTTTATTAAAGAAATACGAAAGTGCTGGGATTAAACCACACAGAATTCTCAAAGAAATTAAATTAGAAGATATTGATAAATATAATGTTGGAGATATATTAAAAGTCGATATTTTTAATGAAGGCGAGTTGGTTGATGTAGTTGGAACATCTAAAGGTAGAGGATTTGCAGGAGCTATGAAAAGATGGAATTTTAGTGGTGGAGAAGCTTCCCATGGCGCAAAATTTCATAGAGAATTAGGTTCAATTGGAAATTCGGCTCAACCATCAAAAATTTGGAAGGGTAAAAAAATGCCTGGACAATATGGAAATAAAAGAAAAACAGTTCAGAATTTAAAGGTTGTAAAAGTAGATGCAGAAAAAAACATTATCGCCGTATACGGTGGAGTTCCAGGAGCGAGGGGTTCATTGCTTCTTGTAAGAAGTCAAAAGAAACTCCGAAAATAAAGTAAGGAGGGAATTATTATGCCTCAAGCTGAGGTTAAAAACATTCAAGGAAAAACAGTTTCAAATATCGAATTAAATGAATCCATTTTTGGTATAGAACCAAATCATGATCTCATTTATAGATATGTAATAATGCAAATGAATTCTAAAAGACAAGGTTCTGCTAATACCAAGACAAGAGCTGAAGTTAGCGGTGGTGGAAGAAAACCTTGGAGACAAAAGGGAACAGGTCGTGCAAGATTTGGATCGTCAAGAAACGGTTTATGGAGACATGGAGGAGTAATTCATGGTCCTAAGCCTAAGGACTGGTCCACTAAAATGAATAAAAAAATGAAAGCCAAAGCTTTATTATCTGCGATAAGTTTAAGGATAAAAGAAGGGAACTTAGTTATTTTAGATGATATTTCATTCGAAAATCCAAGAACTAAAGAAATGAAAAAGGTTATAAACAACCTTGGACTTGATGATAAAAAGTGTCTTTTTGTTTTACCATTTAAAAATGATAAGTATAAGACTGTAAAATTATCAGGAAAGAATCTATCTAATGTTAAAGTTATTATTGCTGATAATCCAGGAAAT
>CAZGZM010000182.1:0-4991 GCA_964529955.1 uncultured Thermotogaceae bacterium | reverse complement strand
TTGTTACTGGTGGAGTTTTAAGTGGAATAGGAAAGGGAATTGTTTCTGCTTCTACAGGCAGAGTACTAAAAGAATACGGAATAAATATTAATTCATTAAAAATAGATCCCTATTTAAATGTTGATCCTGGTACGATGAATCCTAATCAACATGGAGAGGTATATGTAACCGATGATGGTTATGAAGCAGATTTAGATTTAGGTCATTACGAGAGATTTCTTGGGAAAACAATGAGCAGAAAAAATAACGTTACTGCAGGTCAAATTTATAGAGCAATAATCGACGGCGAAAGAGAAGGAGAATTTTTAGGAGCGACGGTGCAAATAGTTCCTCATGTTACAAATAAAATAAAAGAGAGAATAAAGCAGGTTGAAGCTGATGTTGTAATGGTTGAAATAGGTGGTACTGTAGGAGATATTGAGGGAGAAATATTTCTTGAAGCAGTGAGACAGTTGACTGTCGAAGAAGGCTTAGATAATTTCTTTTTTATTCATGTTACTTATGTTCCCTATTTAAGGGTAACTAATGAGTTTAAAACAAAACCTACACAACAGTCTGTTCAATTGTTAAGAAGAATTGGTATTCATCCAAATATGATAATTGTTAGATCTGAAACTCAAGTGGATTCGGAAGTAATGGATAAAATTTCATTGTTTGGAGGTGTCCCACATGAAATGGTTATTAATCTACCAGATTCAAATAATGTCTATAATGTTCCTGAAATGCTTCATAACAACGGAATTCATGATTTAATTTCAAAAAAATTAAATTTAAATCTTTGTGGATGTTTTAGTTGGAAATATCCAACTTTCTTTAAAAATGTAAAGGTAGCTTTAATAGGTAAATATCTAGGAACAGATGATGCTTATAAAAGTATTATTGAGAGTCTTGCACTTTGCGGAGTTAAAAGACCGGAAGTACTTGATTCTGAAGATCTTGAAGAGATGACTTATGAACAGGTTTCAAATCTTCTTTCTAAATTTGATGGTTTAATTATTCCTGGAGGTTTTGGAAAAAGAGGAATTGAAGGAAAAATTAAAGCTTGTACATATGCAAGAGAAAACAATGTGCCAATATTGGGAATTTGTCTGGGTATGCAAATAATGGTGATCGAATTTGCAAGGAATGTTTTAGGTTTGAAGGATGCTAATTCTGTGGAGTTTTATGAAAACACTCCATATTCTGTTATAGATATGCTGGAAGAACAAAAAAAAATTTTAAAAATGGGTGGTACCATGAGACTGGGGTCTCAAAAGGCAGTTATTATGAATAATTCTCGATTAATGGATATTTATAATGGGGAAAAAGAGATTTATGAAAGACACAGACATAGATATGAAGTTAATTATGAAAAATTTAAAGATATGTTTTCTTTTCCAGAAGAAATAAAAAAGAATACAATAGTGATTTCTGCAAAGGAAGATTTTGTTGAAGGAATTGAATTACCAGATAAAAATTATTTTATAGGAATTCAATATCATCCTGAATTTAAATCTCAGGTTGGAAATCCCCATCCATTATTTAAAAAATTAGTTGAATCTATATTAAAGGAAAAATAAATTGTTTTCATTCTATGATACTGGGTATCCAAACATTATGGGAGTACTTAATATAACTCCAGATTCTTTTTATGAAAACAGCCGTTTTAAAGATATACTTGATGCTGTGGTGAAAGCAAAGGAAATGATTAAAGATGGAGCTGTAATACTAGATATTGGTGGAGAATCATCAAGACCTGGGTCTGAGCCTGTTAGCGAAAAGGAAGAATTGAACAGGGTTCTTCCTATAATAAAAGAGTTAAAGAAATACAATTTTTTTATTTCAGTAGATACGTATCATCCAGAAACAGCAAGAGCATGCCTTGAAAATAAAGTAGATATGATAAATGATATTTCAGGTTTTAGAAACTCTGAAATGATTGAATTGGTAGTTAAGTACAAACCGTATATTGTTATCATGCATATGAAGGGAGAACCGAAAACAATGCAAAAAAATCCCTTTTACGAAAATGTATGTGAAGAAGTATATGGATATCTACTGGAAACAGCTCAAAAAATAAATAATAAAGGATTACCAGAAGAAAAAATAATTATTGATCCAGGCATAGGATTTGGAAAAAGATATATTGATAATATAAATTTAATAAAAAACTTAGAATACTTGACTTCAAAAAAATATAAAGTTTTAATAGGGGCTTCGAGAAAGAGTTTTTTGAATGTTATAATTAATGAAACACCGGAAAATAGGTTAGAGGGAACTTTAGCTGTTTCAGACTTATGTTTCAGAAAGAAAGTGGATATTGTGAGAGTTCATGATGTTGCTGAACATTCCAGGTTTTTCAAAGTTCTAAAAGAATTATATGAAGAGAGGGAATAAATGAAAAAAAGAGGTTCAAAATACTGGAAAGAAACATTTCAGGCATATTTATTTTTATTACCTTCATTTACTATCCTTGGTCTATTTGTTTTTTGGCCAATTGCATTTTCTTTCGTTTTAAGTTTTTTTAAATGGGATTATACAACAACGGAAAAATATTTTATTGGACTTGATAACTATAAGGAATTATTCAGGTTGTCTTCACCAATAGATATTAATTTTTTCTATTCCTTAATTAACACTGTCGTTTATTTTATAGCAGCTTATTTTATCATTATGCTGATATATTCTTTTTTCTACTCTAGGAAAGAAAAGCTATCGAATCGTTTTTATATAGGTATTTCTTTTTCTTTTGTATTGATGTTAGTTTATTTTATTTTAAGAAATACAATTCAAGTTTATTCTCTTATACACCTTTACATTTCAATTGCAACAATCCTTATTTCGGTTTTTTTTATAATAATAAATCGAAAGGAAAAAATTCTACATTTCTTTGGAACCAAACCCTGGTTAAACTTCATATCTCTGGTTGTTTTCTTTTTGCTTTTTTCAAGGTTATTGGTTCCTCAGAGCTATGATCTTTTGGACTTCTTTTTTAAAGCTAAAGAAAGTTCTGATTTCCTAAAAGCCATATTTAATACGTTTTATTATGTTTTATTAGCAGTACCTATTCAAATATTATTAGCTTTGATAATTGCACTATTGTTAAACTCAAAAATAAAATTAAGATCACTCTTTAGGACAGCTTATTTTATTCCATTTGTAACTTCAGTTGTAGCAGTATCCCTTGTATGGCAATGGATGTTCAACGATTCTTTTGGATTGATAAATTATTTTTTATCATTTTTTGGTGTTGATAAAATAGCTTGGTTGAAAAAAGAAATCTGGACAATTCCAACAATTGCAATAGTATCAATCTGGCAGCATTTAGGTTATACATCGGTTATCTTTTTAGCCGGATTACAAAGCATTGATAAATCCTATTATGAGGCGGCAACAGTTGACGGAGCAAATAAATGGCAGCAGTTTAAGAACATTACATGGCCGCTTCTTTCACCGACAACTTTCTTCATAATTATTATTACAATGATTGGGTCTTTTAAAGTTTTTTCACAGATCTTCATTTTATACAGTGGACTTCCGGGACCGGTTAATAAAAGCGGGTTAACTCTTGTTTACTACGTATTTGAGAAGTTTTATAATGAGCAGAGGATGGGAGTCGCAAGTGCAGCAGCGTATATTTTATTTTTAATAATTCTTTTATTAACCTTTATTAATTTCAGTGTCGGTAGAAAAAGAGTACATTATGAGAGTTAGGTGTGGCAAATGAAGGGTTCTTATAAAATTTTTATTTATATTTTAGTTATATGTGGTGCAATATTAATGCTTCTTCCATTTGCCTGGATGGTAGATACATCATTTAAGGCATCAAGTGAAGTAAGCACATGGCCTCCGCAATGGACTACAAAAAATGCAGCCGCTTCGTTTCCCTTTAAAACGAATATTCAAAAAAAGAGTAGTGGAAGTGGTATAGATCTTTCATCACTTAGTTTAAGTGAGTTTAAAAATTTTTCTGCTTTATTATCTGAAAGAACAGGTGACAATACTTTAGTTTTAGAATTAGATGATGATCCAATTAGGAGAGGAGAAATCGAATTAATTGTTTTAAACGAACAACAGAATTCTGCTCATTATTCTGTGTCAATTAATGATGTTGAAAGTGAATCATTTTTAAAAGAATTCTATGATTATAAAGATATTCCTGAAGAGTATTTTATGATAAATGAAATTGAATCAGAAAATATTGAAAAATTTTTAGATGAATACTTTTATTTAAGCGAATACTCCTCTGCTGGTTTTGCAAGAAGAATAATTTTCGTATCGGAAATTGATGGATTATTGAATAATCTTCAGAAAGTTATTGAATCAAGCATTTATAATCCCTTTAAAGAATTACCTATTGATTCTGAAGAAACAGTGAATATAAAAACGGAAATTAAAGATAAATTATCTGAAGAAACATCTGACTTAATAGAAATTATTCCTTTAACAAAGGAAAATATGCTTTTATTTAGAAAGGGAGAAAAAAATGTGTTGTCAGAACAGGAATTTGATGAAATATTAGAGTTATTAAAAGCTGTTGATCAATCAATATCGAAATCTTTTAATAATATTTTTCCTTATTTAGAAAATGTTATACCTGAAGAGGATAAATTTTTAAATCTTGCTATGAGTCAATTTAATAAGGTTTACTCCAATAATCTAGAAAAATCAGTGTATGAATGGGAAAATCTTGCTAAACAATATCTTTTAGTAAAAAATTTCTATTTTAGACAACAGATTCAACAGATTGAGGATATAGAAATTGTTGGAAGAATTCGAACTAACGAAGAAGTATATAAATCTCTTTTGGGGGAAATTGAATTATGGGATATTCCAGTTGAAATAAAAAAAGAAATAGAGAATAGAATAAATGCAAATAATATTCTTAATTCCAATAATATTTTTCTTGACCTTGTAGATGGAATTATAATTGAGAAAATAAAGAATCTCGATGAAGATTATAGAGATATTTTTAGCAGTATTAATGAAAAAATAAATTTAATAAAGTCATC
>CAZGZM010000181.1:0-5024 GCA_964529955.1 uncultured Thermotogaceae bacterium | reverse complement strand
CAATTAATAAAATAGGAACTTGAATAAACCATCTTGAAATAACACTTCCTATAACAAAGGGGAAATTGTATCCAGAACCAGAAAAAACTATTGAAAAACCAAACGCAAAACCTAAAAATGATAGGCCTATAGACCCGAACTGTAAAAATTGAGCACCATAGAAAATTATTTCAGGGGTGTTATTGAATATTGATATTATATTATCTCCTAAAGTGAATGCAATTAATCCGAAGAAAAGCATCACAAATCCAGAAATAATGCTTGAATAACCTGCTGTTTTCTTAGATCTTTCAATATTCTCCGCTCCAAGGGATTGCCCAACGATTGCTGACCCTCCCATTGAAAATCCTATCAATGGCATAAAAGCTAAACCAAATATTCTTGATGCCACTCCATAAGCTGCAACAACTGCCGTACCATAAATTGCAACAAACCTCATACATATTACACCTGCAATATTTCTTGAGAGCGCTTCCAAACCATTAGGTAATCCTATTGTAAGAAGCTTTCTTCCAATCACTTTGTCTAATTTGAAAAGTCCCTTTAAACTTGGTTTTAATCCAGCTTTGCCTCTAAATATATAGATGAATCCTATAAGAAATGCCAAAGACTGAGAAATAACTGTTGCGAAAGCAACACCCTGAATTCCCAATCCAATACCCTTTATAGAAGTTCCAGGAATTATATCAAACATTAAGAGAGGATCTAGAATTATATTAGTAATACTTGAAAAGAACATAATATACATAGGCGTTTTAGCATCTCCCAAACACCTTAAAATAGTATTTACTGAATAAGAAGAAAACATCATTGGAAGAAAAAACAATCTAAGATATCCATAATTTAAAGCTGCGTCTACAACAACTTTTTCACTGGAAAATAATCCAATCAAAGGTTTTATAAACAATAATGAAGCCCCAACCATAACTAAAGCAATTAATACTTTGAAAGTTATTGTTTGTTCGATTGCTTTTTTAGTACCTTGCTCATCATTGGCACCATATCTTTGAGAAATTAGTGAAATTGAACTTTGCCCAATGATATCATTAGGAGTATTTAACAACCAGAAGATAGATGAAAATATTGTTACACCAGCTACAGCTTCGGCAGAAAGTTTACCAATCCAAAAAATATCAACTAAATCATAAATCATTTGAGATAACATTCCAAACATAGTTGGAACACTCATTACAAAAAGATTTTTAATTATACTTCCCTGATTTAAATCTCTCTTCATAAACCCTCCTGATAAATGTCAGGCAATTATAACAGAAAATAATATTTTATATTAGTTAATATAATCATAATTTAAATATTATATAGTTATTTTGAAATATTTTTTTCTGGAGGTTTATTATGAAAAAGTGGATGTTTTGTATTTTTATCATTTTATCTATTTTTTTCTTCACAGGATGTACGGAAAACTTAAAAGTTGTTAGTCCCATTGATCCAAATTCAATAGATGATATGCAAGTTTTCCCAACTACTCTTAAATATTGTATTGTAGATACATTACATGAAATTTATCAGGTTAATATTTTCGATGTTGAAAAAAGAAAAGAATTTTATGAAAATTCCGACCAGTGGGGACAAAATCACTATGATTGGTTGATAAATACTTATGAACAGATGCCGGAAGAAATGAAAAATAATTTAAATAATGCTTTCAATGATATGAGTATGTGGACTTTAATGAATGACCTATCAAAACTTGATAATGATGTCGGCTTAAAAGAAATTAAAACACTTATAAATTCTATCAAATACACTATAAATCAAAATGGAAAAAGAGCACTTCTTTATATTATAGATGATTTCTACTATGATTATTTCAAAGATTACTATGAAAAGAATCTCCCTATTTTTGAATCACTTGCAGCAGATATGACTGTAGAACTGGCATCTTATAAAAGTCCAGTTGATATAATTTCTGAATTTTCTGGTATCTATCTTGGAGAAAAGAAATGCACTTTCTTTTATACTTTAAGGAAAGTTGGAGCTTATCTATTCCAACTGGATAATGTCACAATTTCAACCCTCCAATATAACGCAATTAAACCGCAATACATTTTTAGAACAGCTCTTCACGAAAACTCTCATCCTTTTTTTCAAACATTTACTAAAACATCTGAATTTGATAATCTTGCAAAAAGAGTTAAAAGTATTGAACCCTTTTACAATTCCTGGAATAATAATCAAAGTTTAAGATCCTTTTATTCATGGACGAGTTTTCTGGAAGAAAATCTCGTAGAAGGTTTTGCAAAATTTTTAAGCTATAAAACTTTTGGCGAAAAGGGTGCGCCGACCTATTATTATGACTACCCATTTTGTGAGTTCTTAATAGAAGAGGATTATTCCCAGGAAAAATATACTCTTGAAGAAATAAGCTATATGTTTTACGAAGAAGAATTAGAAAAATATAATAAATAAAAAAAAGGAGAGTTTAAACTCTCCTGTATATCTTTTGCTTTTTTTATTTCTATTAAAAATATTTTCTTGCTGCATGTGAAGCTGCAATAGCTCCATCTGCAGTAGCCGTTACGATCTGCCTTGTTTCCTTTGATCTAACATCACCGACTGCATAAATTGCTTCTTCAGAAGTTTCCATAGATTCATCTGTTTCGATATATCCCCATTTATTTAAAGGTATTTTATCCTTTAAAAATTCAGTATTTGGACTCAGACCAATGAATACAAATATTCCTTCAGTTTCTAGTTCTGTTTCTTCATTTGTTTCCGTATTCTGAATTACAAGTCTATTTGCAAATTTATCTCCCTTAATTTCTTTAACAATGCTGTTAAATATATAATCAACTTTTCCAGTGTCATTCAATTTCTCCTGTAAAAGTTTATCTGCGGTCAAATAAGGAAGATTTTGTACTACAGTAATTTTTTTAACAATTTTAGTTAGGAAAAGAGCCTCATCAAGAGCACTGTTCCCTCCACCAACTACAATTATTTCCTTATCTTTGAAAAAGTGTCCGTCACAGGTTGCACAGTAGGAAACACCTCTTCCCATATATTCTTTCTCGCCTTTGGAATTAAGCAATCTTGGTCTGGACCCTGTAGAAATAATAAGTACATTTCCTTTAATTTCTTTTCCATTATCCAAAACGGCTATTTTGATATTTCCTTCTTTTTTTATATCTACAACCTCACCACTTAAAAACTTAACTCCGAATTCTCTTGCATGTTCAGCCATTTCCTCAGAAAGATCCATACCTCTGATAGATTTTGTCCCCGGCCAATTTTCAACCAGTTCCGTGTTATTCATCATTCCACCTTCAATTGCCTTTTCTATTACAACAGGTTTTAAACCAGCTTGAACCGTATAAATACCAGCAGTTATTCCTCCAGGACCTCCACCTATAATGACAATATCGTATTCTTCTACTTCGTTATCTTCTGAAAAACTGCTTAGATCAAAATCAACCATTCAAATTCCTCCTAAATTGCTTCCATAACTTTTTTTACATATTCTTCTTCTGGTAAAGCACCAACAAAAATAATATTTTCATTTATAACTACCTGTGGAACCGAACTAACATTAAATTTCTTTGAAAGCTCTCCAAAATTATTCGCTTCAATCATAGTTGTTCTGATATTATCATTCGCTAAAGCAACATTATGTCCAACCATAACTGCTTTTGGACAATGAGGGCAGGTCGGAGTTATGAAAACCTTAATATCTATTGGTTTATCTACATTCTTAAGCTTTTCAAAAGATGCCTCTGAAAGATGAGATTTAGGTCCAGTTGAGAAATTCATAACTTCATTTAAAAAATTCCCAAATTCCAAACCCGCAGGTATTCCATAATAATAAACACCAAAATTCTTTTCATTTTCATCTTCAAGTACAATTGCCGGAAATGCTTCAACGTTATAAATCTTTGCTTCTTCAGAATCTTTATAAATGATTTTATATTTTAACTTTTCATTTATGCTCGATAATTCTTCAAGCATTTTCAAAGCTGTATCTGAATAAGAGTCATCCTTTTCTCTTAAAAGGACAACATAAACTTTTTTAGTCATCTTTGATAGAATTTCATCAATTTTTTTTACAGTTTTTTTGTCAAATAATGTATTTGCCATAATTGCCTCCTTCTTTTCGCTTTTTTTAATTTTGTATATTTTAAAGAAATAAACTATTGTTAATAATAAAAACCCAAATAAATATAAAATACTAAAATATCTCCATTTTTCTGGATCACTTTTTTTTATCTCGCTTGATATGGTGTACAATGCTGAATTAATGAAGGAAAAAATAATAAAATCCACAACTACTCCATTAATATTTCTTGTAATAAAATATCTGATGTACTCAGATTTCGTTTTTCCCAAACTCATAAATAAAACATAAGTATCCCTTCTTAAAACATTGTTTAAGAGCAATCTGTTAGTTAGAAATGAAGTTAAAAAGAGCGATATAAGATAAATTGTATAATTGCTTCCAGATATAAATAAAAAGAATCCATTAATGAAGAATATCCCAAAGGAATTAAAAAATATTATACCCTCTAATATCCATTCTTTTCTGTAAATCAAAGCTAGAATTATTAGTGCTAAAAAGTAAAAAAGAATATTAAATAGAAAAACTGTTATCAATTACTCTTTTTTCTGTTCCTTTTCGGCATCTTTTTTATCTTTAACAATATCTGAAAGAGCACCAACAGATGACATTAGATTCGCTGCTTCAAATGGCATAAATACCTTTGAGGAATTTCCATTAGCCATTTCCTTTAAAGCTTCAAGATATTTTATTGTTATAAGATCTCTAGTAGGATCTCCTTCGTGTATAGCTTTATAAACTATATCTATCCCTCTTCCTTCTCCTTCAGCTTCTGCTATAAGTTTGAACTTATTTGCCTCTGCGACTTTTCTAACTGCTTCCGCTTTACCTTCAGCTTCAAGAATCTTTGATCTTTTATCCCCTTCAGCTTTGGTGATTTCTGCCTGTTTATAACCCTGAGCTTCTAAAATAACTGCTCTTTTGGTTCTTTCAGCTTTCATTTGTTTTGACATTG
>CAZGZM010000180.1:1178-5029 GCA_964529955.1 uncultured Thermotogaceae bacterium | reverse complement strand
TAAATTATCGTTTTAACTTAATTTTTACTTTAAGAAAACGAAGAAATAATTTTTACCTTTACAACGGAATCACTTATTTTTCCTCTTTTGTATAATTGATCGTACTCCTGAAGAAGAGATAGAATTTTTTTTGTTTTTTTATAATTATATTTTTTTAAAAAATTAACCTTTTTTTCATTTTTTGAAAATGAATACCCTACAATATCAGCTATTCTCTTAGGTTTTATATTTACTTTAGATGAAAGTATTTTTATTTCGTTCCACGAAAACTCTTTCTTCTCAGTATTTTCTAATGTTTTTAAGATATCAAGAAAAAAATTTGAGATGTGATTAATTAATATTGATACTTCGATTTCTCCAAATTTATTTATATCAATTTCCTCTTCTTTTTCTTCAAGTATCTTCTGAACTAATTCATATGTTTCGTCATTCCTAAAATAATTAATGTATTTTAAAAAATCATCCTCTGTGATTTTTTTATTTAGACTCTTTAGTTTTTTTAATTCATTATAAATTAAATAATCGTTACTGCCATATGCTTGAAAAAACAAGTGAGCAACTTTTCTTTCAATTTTCACTTCTAGCAATGAACAAATTTTCAATATATACTCTATCCACTTAGTATCTTCCCAAGGTTTAGGTTTGCTAAATTTAATGCTCTTCCCTTTTTTGATAGTAAGAGAATCTTCAATATAAAAAACAAGATTTAAATTTTTTTCGATAATGCTTATTAATTGTTTTTTATCAGATTCATTAAAATTCTTGAAATCTCTTGCAATAAATATATTGTTAGTACTAAACATATTATTAGAAGATATGAAAGATTTAAGGGAAGAAATTTTATCTTTAGAATTTTTATCAATTTTAATACTTTTTGTTTCTTTAAGAAGATTATCAAGATAAATTGTATTCATAACTTCGCTATTTCCACTTAATAAGTAAATCATCAAAATGCTCTCTTTTCTAACCATAATTCAATTGTATCTAAAGGCATGGATCCTGGATCCGGTTTCTGCGCTACAACAATCCCCTCACCATGAACAATTAGGTTTTCAAAGGAATATAAATTACATATTTCGTAAACATCATGTAAAGAATACCCCTTGAAATCTGGAACTTCCCATTTATAAAAACCATCAAAACATTGTTCTTCTATTTCCAAATCGTAAATGCCTTCAACTATATTTTTAAAAGCTGGTGCTGCTACCAAACCACCAAAATAAACTCCATTCTGAGGATTATCTATCATTATATATAAACTATATTCTGGATTTTCAGAAGGAAAGAAACCCCAAAATATTGAATAATAATCTTCATAATTATATCCTGTTACGCCAGGTTTCTGTGCTGTTCCAGTTTTTCCTCCAATACTAATAGAATCTACTTTAGCCATTGTTCCTGTCCCTGTAGCAACTACACTTTCAAGTACCGGAGTCATCAAATCAATCGTTTCTTCAGAAAAAAGTACTCTCTCCACTTCTGGCTTTATATCAATAATTTCTCCATTTTCTTCATAAGCTATAAGAAAACTTGGACGAAATAATTTACCATCAGCCGCAAATGAATTTAACGCTCTTGAAATCTGGAACAAATTAACATTAATACCCTGACCTATAACAAAATTATACGGACTAACTAATGACCATTTTTTCGGATCATATAGTAATCCTCCATTCTCGTAGGGCAAATCTACTCCTGTTTTTCTACCAAGACCAAGTTCAACCAATTCATTGTAGAAGCCTTCAGATCCAATATTATCCAAAATTTTCTGAGCTACTTGAACTGTAGAGACATTACAAGAATGAATAACAGCTTCTTGATAGTTAATAACTCCAAATTGCTCACCATCTGTATTATGAATATAATAATCAAGAGTAGGAACTGGCTTAATTTTTTTTACTGATAAAAAAGTAGAATCTGGGGTAATCGATTTACTTTCAAGAGCAAGGGCATATATTAAGGGTTTTATACTAGATCCTGGTTCAAAAATACCCTGCAATCCCACATTCCAATCAAATCTAGAATCAATACTAACTTCGGATAAAACTCTTCCAGTTTTTGATTCATACAATATTGCACTTCCACCAACAGCATTATTAAATTCAATAACCTTTTCTATTTCTTTATAAACCAATTCTTGAAGCTCCAAATCTATTGATATATATATATCGTCTCCATTGACTGGATTTCTTTTATATATTCCAGAATATTTACTATATAATCTTCCACTTTCCTTACCTTTAAGAAGATCATCATATTCTTTTTCAATCCCATTAACCCCAACAGATCTATTAAACTCATCTTTTGTTACTCCACCAATAATTTTATATAAACCGTATTCCTTAATAGAATTTCTTTCATACACTATATTTATTGCTACAAATTTTTTATATGAATTATTTATTTTAGACTCAAGTAATTCTTTATTATTAGAAACACCTAAATTAATAAAGTTTTTATTATTTAGAAAATCATTATATATTGCATTAAATTCCAAATCAAAATCAGAAGCAACATCATGAAAAGCATCTTCAGCTTCCTCATCAGAAAGATTTCTTCTTAAATAACTTGTATCGAGTGAAGCAAGAAAATTAACTGAATCGCTTGCAAGCAATCTGCCTTTTTTATCATATATATTTCCTCTGTTTGGAGGAATCAACTGAGAATTGAGTAAATCAGATAAATTTATTTCTTTAAATATAGCATAGTAAGTCGCTACTACTGCAAAAACGAACATAAGAAGTAATATGAAGGAAAATAATATTGTTATTCTTTTGTTTATCCTTTTACTCAAATGTTTCTCCTAAATAAATTATCATTTACTAACGATTAAAATCCAACTGACTCATTCATTGTAACATAATAATTTATCTTTTGATTTATGTCTTTGATATAGACATTTAATTCCTCTATATCCCTTTGATATAGACGAATCTGATCCAAATTTTGTTCAGTTATATTACCTATTAAAAAAGGATAAACGAATAAAATGATGCTAAAGAAAAGAATCCCTATAATTGCGGCAATACTTAAGATTAAGCGTTCACTTTTCTTGAAAGTAAAACTTTTCGGCTGGACTATTTCCAGCTCATTCCGCTTCGCTGTTAAAATTTTCATTTTGTCTCTCCTTACACTAAAAAACTTAAAATAAAATAATAATAATAAAAATAACTAAGTTTAAACCCGCTTCGCTGCCCTCAATTTTGCACTTCTAGATTGAGGATTCGCTCTTAATTCTTCTTCGGAAGGTATAACTGGTTTTTTTGTTAATATAACTAGTTCATTTTCTTCTCTAAAAAAATTCTTTACTATTCTATCTTCCAAAGAATGAAAAGAAATAACAACTATTCTTCCATTTTTTTCCAGAAAGTCCGGCATTTTTCTCAAAGTATCTCTTAAATTGTTTAATTCTTCATTTACTTCAATTCTTATTGCTTGAAATGTCCTAGATGCAAAATGTCTTTTCGAATTATATCTTATTGCTGGAGGAATTACTGCTTTAATTGCTATAACTAATTCATCCGTTGTTTTTATTGGTCTTCTTCTAATAATGGAAGATGCTATTTTTCTTCCAAATCTTTTCTCATCTCCATACTCGATTATAACTTTACATAAATCCTTATAACTATACCTATTTACTACATCCTTTGCTGAGATATTATTATTAAGATCCATCCTCATATCTAAATCTTCAGTTTTATCAAACGAAAATCCTCTTCCTTCTGATTTTAGCTGATAATTAGAAATTCCTGCATCTAGTAAGAATCCATTTACTTTTTTGAGACCTTTCCTTTCTAGTATCTTGTCAAATTCAAGATAAGAAGAATAAAAAAAACTTACTCTGTCCTCAT
>CAZGZM010000180.1:0-1078 GCA_964529955.1 uncultured Thermotogaceae bacterium | reverse complement strand
AGTATCTTGTCAAATTCAAGATAAGAAGAATAAAAAAAACTTACTCTGTCCTCATATTCCAGACATTTTTTTTTAGCAATATCTAATACCTCATAATCTCTATCAATAGAAATTACTTTAATGTCTGGATTTTGTTTCAGGATTTCTTTAGTATGGCCCCCTTCGCCAGCTGTACAGTCAAAATAACACCCAGCTTTTTCATATACTAAAAAATCCAATGATTCTTTTAAAAGAACTGATTTGTGGTATGAATCGTATTTTCTTATCATAGTATTCCTTCGCTTAATCTATTTTAACTCAAATTTAAAAATTACATTGTTAAATGAAAATCTAATTTTTTAATTATACTTTTCATATTTATTAAATTATACATTATGTATTATTTGCAAAAATACAATAACTCTTTTTCTATAAAATTATCTATATATCCGTCCATTACCGAATTAATATTTCCAGTTTCATAATCTGTTCTATGATCTTTAACCATTGTGTATGGCATAAAAACATAAGATCTGATCTGATTTCCCCATGCAATATCCTTTTGATCACCCATTAATTTCTTCTTTTCCTTTTGCTTTTTTTCCATTTCTAATGAATATAATTTAGCTTTTAACATTTGCATAGCTGTAGCTTTATTCAAATGCTGAGATCTTTCAACTTGACAAGCAACCACTATTCCCGTTGGTAAATGAGTAATTCTTACAGCAGAATCCGTTTTGTTTATATGTTGACCACCAGCACCGCTTGCTCTATAAGTATCAATTCTTAAATCTTCACTTTTAATATTTATTTCAATATCTTCATTTATTTCTGGAAAAATTGAAATAGAAGCAAACGATGTGTGTCTTCTGCTATTTGAATCAAAGGGAGAAACTCTTACTAATCTATGTACTCCAGCTTCATATTTTAGTTTCCCATAAACATATTCCCCAGTAATTTTAAATGTAACGCTTTTTATTCCTGCTTCATCGCCTGGTTGTTCATCAATAATATTAATCTTATAATTATTCATTTCAGCCCATCTTATATACATTCTTAATAACATTGAAGCCCAATCCTGAGATTCTGTTCCTCCTGC
>CAZGZM010000179.1:0-5066 GCA_964529955.1 uncultured Thermotogaceae bacterium | reverse complement strand
AAGAATCTGAGGGTATAGCATATACATATAATGAACCTATTGTTTCATTTGAATTTTTATTGGATACTTCGAGGGCAGCTGCAAAAGAGGGTCTTTTTAATGTGATGGTAACGAATGGATTTATTGAAGAAGAACCCTTTAAATTATTAACCCAATCTATAAAAGCAATGAATATTGATTTGAAATTCTGGAATGAAGATTATTATAGAGAATTAGGCGGAGAAAGAAATGCTGTTTTGAATATAATTCAGAAAGCTCAAGAAGCAGGAATTCATGTGGAACTTACAACCTTAATAATTCCTGAAAAAAACGACAGTATTAAGGATATGACCGAAGAGGTTAAGTGGATAAGTAATCTTTCAAAGGAAATTCCTCTGCATATTTCGAAGTACTCCCCTGCTTATAAATGTGAAATTCCTCCAACAGATGAAGAAGTTATGGTAAAACTTTATGATAAAGCTAAGGAATATCTGGATTACGTTTACCTTGGAAATGTAAATCTCGATGGTTATAATGATACCGTTTGTCCTGATTGCAATACACCTGTTATTTCTAGAAAGGGATATAATATTGAAGTGAAAGAACTGGACGAGTACGGAAGGTGTAAGAATTGCGGAAAACAAGTCGTAAAAATGTAAAACAAATTACTTTTTTTGCAGTATTGATGTTTGTAGCAATAGGTATCTTTGTATTTCTATATTTCAAGAATAAACCTATTGAGTATTACAGTAGAACTGAATATCTTCTTGGAACCTATGTAACTATAAAAGTTGCTTCTAAGGACGATTCTCCTACTTATCTAGCTGATGCGGCATTTAGAGAGATTAAAAGAGTGGATGATAAATATTCACATACTGATGATAATATTGTTGGTAAAATAAATCAAGCAGGTGAAGATGGTCTGGAAATTGATGAAGAAACTGCTTTCATTCTTTCCAGTGCAAAAAAAATAGCTGAAATTACAGATGGAGCATTCGACCCAACCATTTATCCTCTAACAGTGCTATGGGGTTTTGATGACATAGAATCTGAAAAAACTATTCCCTCCGATACTGAAATTGAAGATGTTATTAATAAAATTAATTATGAAAATATTATATTTGATGAAGATAATTCAAATTTTGTTAGACTCTTAAATGGTTCCAAAATAGATTTATCAGGGATTGCCAAAGGATATGCAGTTGATTCTGCATTGGAGATAATAAAGTCCCTTGATAAGAATGCAACTGGATATATAGATGCTGGTGGGGATATTGGAATAATTGGACCCAAATATGGAGAAAGACCATGGATAATTGGAATTAGAAATCCAAGAGGGGATAGTGAGCTCGATGTAGTGGAATATATTTATCTTTACGATGGATCTGTTGCTACTTCAGGAGACTATGAAAATTATTTCATAGAAAATGGTATAAGATACCATCATTTATTCAATTCGGAAACTGGTTTTCCTTCAAGATCCGGAGTTATAAGCTCAACTGTGGTGAGCAGTTCAACAATGATGGCGGATGCTTTTGCAACAGCTGCTTTTGTGCTTGGGAAGAAACCGGGAATAACCTTTTTACCGAGAAATGGCGCTCTTGCATTTTTAGTTTTAGAGGACTTCAGCTGGTATAAATCACCTGGATTCGAGGCTTATCAGTCTCAATGAAACTCTTTGGAAAATTTGATATTTTTTTGTATTTGATAATTTTTGTTTTATTATTTGGATTGTTTTTTTTCAGAAATAATCCAGGTGATATTAAAGTGTATGTTGATGGAAATCTTCACATGATTATTTCTCTGACAGAAGATGGTATTTATGTTGTTGATGATTTTTTAACCTTCGAGGTTAAAGATTTAAAAGTGAAAGTTATCGAATCAACATGTCTTGACAAGTTATGTGTTAAAACTGGTTGGGTAAATACTCCTGGAATTCCAATAGTGTGTGTTCCAAATAAAACAATGATTATTATTGAAAGTAGGAGTTCTGAAATGGATGTGGTCACTCAATGAATACAAGGAAGATAGCCCTTTTTTCTCTGTTAATTGCTTTTGGAGCAGTTCTTTATATAATAGAAACCTTTATCCCATTTCCAGCTCCGATTCCGGGAGGAAGATGGGGTTTTTCAAATATTACTATTCTTCTTGCTTTACAATTTTGCAATTACAAAGATATTCTATTTTTTTCAATTTTAAAAAATTCAATTGGAAGTTTATTAACCGGGAGATTTGCAACTGTTGGTTATTTAATGGGAATAGCAGGTTTAATAGTTTCCTCATTGATAATGCTATTTCTTTTTAAAAGAAAGGGTAAGTTTGGCATTCTTTCAATTAGTATAACGGGAGCTGCTGCTAACAATTTTGTTCAATTGATTATTGCAGCTTTTATTATAGTTAAAAATTATAATGTTCTCATGTTATATCCCTATTATTTAGTAATTGGTTCTATATCTGCAGTTGCTAACGCTATAATCGTAGTATTTATTTATGAAAGGACAGGTAAGGAAATATGGAAAATATAGTTTTGGCCTCCACATCCCCAAGAAGAAGGGAACTAATGAATAAATTTGGAATTGGTTTTATTTGTGCGAGTCCTGAAAATGTTGAAGAAAATATTTTTTCAGATAAAGAATTATCACCTCAGTTAGAGGAGCTTTCTTTTTTAAAAGCAAAAAGTATACAAAGAAAGTATCCTGGAAATATAATTATTGGCGCAGACACCATTGTATACTATGATGGTGAAGTTTTAGGAAAACCTTCAAATCCTGAGGAAGCAAAAGTTTATTTGAAGAGGTTATCAGCAAATAAACATTACGTATATACTGGAGTCAGCATAATTATAAATAAGACAAGAGTATCCTTTACTGAAATCACAGAAGTGAGGTTTAGAGAAATACCAGATTATGCAATAAAAAAGTATGTTGATTCAGGTAATCCGCTTGATAAAGCTGGATCTTATGGAATACAGGACTATGGAGCTTTATTTGTAGAAAGCATAAAGGGAGATTTCTATAACGTAATGGGTTTACCTCTAGGGAGATTATGGGTTGAATTGAGAAAAAGCGGTTTAAATATATGAACAGGGGGAAGGGCCCCAGAGAAAAGCTTTTAGAGTATGGGAAGGAGAGTCTTTCCGACTATGAGCTGCTTGCAATTTTGTTACGAACGGGAACAAAAGATTGTGATGTTATTGAATTGAGTAAAAAAATCATAGAAAATTTTGGATCTCTTTCAAAAATGTTTTCAGCTGAAATAGAGGAACTAAATGATATAAATGGAATAGGGGAAGCAAAGGCTTTAACAATAGTAGCAACTCTTGAGATAGCTTACAGAGCATATAAAGAAATAATAAAGCAGGATAAAGAACAGAAAATGAATAATCCTCTTTCTATTTACAAGTTTTGTTCGGATATGATATTGATGAAATCAGAAATTGTAAGAGCAATTTTTTTAAACACTAAACTTGAATATCTTGGATTTAATAATATTTCTAAGGGAACTCTCGATGGTTCTTTAATTCACCCAAGAGAGGTTTTTAGAGAAGCAATTTTGAAAAATGCATCATCTTTGATTCTTGTTCATAATCACCCTTCAGGTAGTCCAGACCCAAGCGAAGAGGATAAAAAGATTACTGAAAAAATAACCGATGCTGGGAAATTAATTGGAATAAATCTTATTGATCATGTAATAATAGGTAAGGGTAATTTTTACAGTTTTAAAGCGAAAAGAATTATACATGCAGAATAAATAAAAACGGAGCTCTAAGCCCCGTTTTTTTATAATAATTCAACATTCATGTCGAAAACAATTGCATTACTATGATTGTTAAGAGTAGTTATTGAATCTCTACTTACCCCGATAAAATCCTTTCCAAACATTTCAAATAAAGAGGAACTTACCTTTAGTTGAGGTAATTTCCCAACGAAATTTTTACCATCAAAAAGGAACCCTAATTGAATAGGAGTTGAGAATTTTCCTTCAGGAGTGAAATCTCCTCCACTTGCAATTAATATGAAAATTGCATTTCTTCCTCCAGTCAATTCAAGAAGAGACTTATTTGATCTTCGGGGAAAGAGATGTGGAGAACCAACATTTGGTACAGAATCATAATCACCCGAAGAGGAACCAGCAATAGGAAGATTGAATTTTATTCGTGTATTTTTATCAGAATAAGGGGTTTTCAGAATTCCCTTATCAATTAAATTATAACGATAATCATTCAGTATTGTGCCCTCGAAGTCAAAGAAAGATCCATAAAAACCATCTTCTATATTTCTAGACAGTTTGAGATTGAATTCTTCACTGAAAAGTTTTTCGCCAATTTTATTTGAAAGAAGAGAACCACCGGATCCAAAGAACAATCCATTTAAATCCTTGAAGAATTTTATAAGATAAGTATAATCTTCTGCGAGGAATATAACTGGGTACTTTCCATTTTTAAAATCTTTTATATCTCTTTGAAATCCTTCACAGATGTTATTTGTCATTCTTATATATTCCTTTTTATTATAACCAAGTCCCTGGTAGCCAACAAACGCATCCATAATATTTGAAGAATCTTTATGCTTTATTAAAAGAGAGATATCGAGATTAGATACATCTGAATGCAGATCTAATCCAACATCATTTGTTAATGTAGTGTCTGTCTTAGTCATGATTGCTTTGTGACTGAACAGAAAATCAGGTTGTTCTTTCTTTAAGGAAAGAAGAAGCTCGTTAACGATCATTAAAAAATCTTTTTCTTCTAAAATCTCTGTTTCAATGATATTTTCTTCTCTGATGTTTTCTGTAGGTCTAGCTTTATATTCAATATTAAGATCAAGTGCCTTTTTTGCTTTTTCTGTAAGTTCTTTCTCATCATATTTTCCGAGAGCTCCCGCAACTCCAATTTTCTCTGAGTCGTAAATTCTAATTCCTGTTTTTAGTATGTCCTTTTTTCTTATTGATTCAACTTGAGTTTGAACAATATTTATTGCTGTTTGCGTTGTTCTAGTTTGAAACTTTTCTTTAATCATCTTATATTTTCCCCCTTATTGAACGTTCATGGTTTTTACTTTTACGAATGGTCCCCCAAAGGAAACTGA
>CAZGZM010000178.1:0-5068 GCA_964529955.1 uncultured Thermotogaceae bacterium | reverse complement strand
ATTATGAATAACCAAAACATGTTTCAGAACAAATTGAATAGTTCATTTTATTTTTATTATTTTTGGTGGAAGCCCCTTTCTAAGGACTCCCGCTGTTCTGACATGGAATAGGTGGAGATAGATAGAAGGGGCATCCAAAGTGGATGCCTCTTTTTTTATAGTATGCGTAATTATTCTTATATATAATTTGGAGGTACCAAAATGAAGAGAATCCTTGTTTTATTGTTAGTTAGTTTGTTTTCAGTTATCTTATTAGCAGAAACACGTATTGGAATTACAGCAATTGTGGAGCATCCAGCTCTTGACGCATGTAGAGAAGGGGTTTTAGATTTTTTAGAACAAGAGGGTCTTTTAGACGGAGTAGTTGTTGATTTTCAGAATGCCCAGGGAGATATGAAAATAGCTAAATCTATAGCTGATCAATTTGTAAATGATAAAGTAGCTTTAATTGTAGCTATTGCAACTCCTGTTGCACAAGCCTGTGCAGGAGCTACGAAGGATATTCCAATTATATTTTCCGCTGTAACTGATCCTGTAGGAGCAGGCTTAGTTGAAAAATTGGGAAAAAATGATGGAAATATAGTTGGTATAAGTGATATGACTCCAGTATTAACACAACTTCAACTTTTAAAATTTGTTTTACCAGATGCTGAAAAGGTGGGATTTGTTTTCAATCCAAGTGAAGCAAATTCTATAACTATATTGGATTTATCAAAGCAAGCGGCTGAACTGCTTGGGATGGAAATTATTGAGATTCCAGGATCCACAACAAGTGAAATGATAACTTCTTTAAATGCACTTGTAGGCGATGTAGATGCGTTATACATTGGAACAGATAATACTGCAGCATCTTCTATTCAAAGTTTAGGTACGATAGCTAAAAATGCTGATGTTCCCATAATCGCAGCAGATATAGATATAGCTAGAGGTGGAGGAGTTATTGGATTCGGATTCAATTACTACAAAATTGGACTTAAAACTGGAGAACTTGTTGCTGCAATATTAAGAGGAACACCTGTTAGTGAGTTAGAAAGTGGAATTCTTTCAGCTGATGCTCTTGATTTATTTATAGATTTGGACTTAGCTGAAGAGTTGGAATTAGAATTACCCGAATCATTATTAGAAAAAGCTGATTTTGTTGTTGAAAACGGTCAGGAAAAAGAAGTTAACTAGAAGGTGATGCAGTGATAGTTTCAATTCTGGAAATGGGAACCATACTTGGGATAATGGCGCTTGGAGTTTACTTATCGTTTAGAGTTTTAGATTTACCGGATTTAACATGTGATGGTTCTTTTGCTCTGGGAGGAGCAATAACAGTAGCTTCTTTGTTAAGTGGAGTCCCTGTTATTTGGTGTATTGTTCTCGGAGCATTGGGAGGCGCCTTAGCTGGCTTTGCTACAGGTATGATACATACCAGGCTAAAGGTAAATTCGTTACTTGCAGGAATATTAGTTATGACAATGATCTACTCAATTAATCTTAGAATTATGAGTGGTCCTAACCTTCCAGTTCCCAGAGTGTCTTCGAATCAGGAAGTTCAAAGTTTTGAAGATATGAGTGGTGGTACAAAATTGGATGATCTTTTTTCTGATTTTGGAGAAATGAAAGTTTCAACTAAAAGAGATATAAAGGTAAATGATAATATATTCAATAATGATAAAAACGGAAGTGATTTATTTTTAATAATGATTATAACAGCAGGAATTATTATTATATTAAGTGTTTTTTTAAGAACGGATATTGGAATGGCTGTGAGAGCTTTTGGTTCAAATAAGAATGCTGTTCAATCCTTCGGTATATCAAAAAATGTATTAGCTGTTTTAGGTCTTGTAATAGGAAATTTTCTTGTAGGATTAAGTGGATCTTTGTTTTCCCTGTATAGTGGATTTGCAGATGTTCAGATGGGACAGTCAATGATAGTAACAGGTTTAGCGGCTGTTATGCTTGGAGAAATTATATTATCCAAGGTAAATATTATTTATGGATTATTAGCACCTATTGTTGGTGGAATTTTATATCAATTGTTATTATCTCTGGCAATAAAATACGGTTACAGAATAGGTTTATTAGCATCAGATATGAAGTTGCTTACAGCATTATTTATAATCGCAGTTATTGGTATAAGCCTAGTAACTCAGAAAGATGGTAAGCGGAAATTTAAGAAAGGGGTGAAAAAAATATGGTCAAACTCAAAGGCATAAATGTTATATTCAATAAAGGTACAGAGAATGAAAAGATAGCTTTGGATAAAATTTCTTTAACTATTAACGAAGGAGATTTTGTGACTATTGTAGGTTCAAATGGAGCAGGAAAATCTACAATGCTTAAGGTTATTCTTGGAGAAGTTTTTCCCGATACAGGAATTTACATGATCGATGATTCTGTTATGAATGGTACTAATTCCTATAAATTAGCTAAATTTATTGGTAGAGTATATCAGGATCCGAATTCCGGAGTGTTTCCTAAATTGACCATAAAGGAAAATCTCATACTTGCTGGTAAAAAGGGAATGAGATACCTTGGATTCTCAAAAATTCCTGAATTTGGAGTAGAATTATTGACTAATCTGGGGATTGGACTTGAAAAGAGATTGAATACTAAAGCAGGCCATTTATCTGGAGGTCAGAAACAATCTCTTGCGATGGTCATGTCAATTATCTCTAGGCCAAGACTACTACTTCTAGATGAGCATACGGCGTCTCTTGATCCAAAAAGTGCTGATAATATAATGGAATTAACGAAGAGAATCAATCGTGAATATGGTATTACTATAATGATGATCACTCATAATATGGAATTTGCTTCTAAATATGGAAACAGATTTATTAAATTGAGTGAAGGAACCATTTCAGAGGATACAATTCGAAATCACGCAGATGCCTCTTAAAAAATATGAGTATGACCTTTGTTTACACCCCTAAATTGACTTTAGTTGTTAAAATTGCATATTATAGCTACAAATATTACGGGCCGCTTTATTAACCTGAAAGTTTTGTAGCACGAATAAAGCGCCCATGAGGGGCGCTTTTTTTATATTTTGGAGGGAAAATGTATGAAAAGAAATTTATCTATTTTAGTAATTGTTTTTATTGGTGTAAGTCTTTTTGCAAATATTCAAATTGGAATTGGAACAATAAGAGAACATCCAACTCTCGATCTTATTAGGGATGGAATAATTGATGAATTAGATGAAAATGGATTTCTTGAAAGTATTGATTTAGATTTTCAATCAGCTGAGGGAGATATGAACGTAGCTGTGGCAATAGCTCAGAAATTTGCAAACGAGAACAAAGATATTATTATTTCCATTACAACTCCTCTTTCACAGGCTTGTGCTGCAGCAACAAAGGACATACCTCTCCTTTTTTCTGCAGTAACAGATCCAATAGGAGCAGGATTAATTGAACATTTTGGATTGAATTCAGGAAATATTTCTGGAATAAGTGATATGACACCTGTAGTTACTCAGCTAAAACTGTTGAAATTACTTGTTCCTGATGCAGAAAAAATTGGGATCATTTATAATCCTGGTGAAGACAATTCAGTTACCATCACAGAACTTGCAAAGGAAGGTGCAGAACAACTCGATATGGAAATAATCGAAATTGTTGGAAGTACCACAGGTGATATGATTTCATCATTAAATTCGTTAATCGATGAAGTTGATGCAATATATATTGGAAGCGACAATACAGCGGCTTCATGTATTGAGACAATTGGAAATGTAATAGAAAAAAATAAAGTTCCTATGATAACAGCTAATATAACAATGGCTAGAAGTGGTGGAATAGCAGGGTTTGGTTTTAATCCATACAAAATAGGAAGATTAACTGGAAAACAAGCAATTGAACTAATAAATGGAATTTCTATAAATGAAATTGAAAGCAAGCTTATGGATGTGGATGCTCTCGATTTATTTATAAATATGGATTTAGCTGATGAGCTGGGAATTGAAATTCCAGATGAATTAATTGAAAAGGCTAATTTTATTTTCCTGGATGGTAAAGAAATGGAGAGAAAAGACTTATAAATGTTGTTTTAAAAGCCATGTATATAATTCTGGATTATCATATGTAATTGTCCATGAATCATGTTTTAAATCAGGATAGGTGGTGAGTTTAACATTACCACCTTCTTTTTTTAAGAAACTAATTACCTTTTTGGATTCATCAACAGATACGACATCATCCTTTTCTCCATGGAAAGCCCATATTGGAGTGCTTGTTAGATTCATAAACTTATCCGGAAACCCTAGTAAAGGGAAAACTCCTCCACAGATAGGAACAACAGCTGCAAACATCTGAGGATACTCAGCTGCCATATGCCATGAACCATATCCTCCCATACTCAAGCCTGTTAAATAGATTCTATTCATATCACCATTATAATCTTCAATTATTTTTAAGGTGATTTGTCTCAATAGTTCGAATTTATTATTCCACCACTCATTCTTTGGGCACTGAGGAGAAATTGTTATAAACGGAAAATCTGGATCAGATAAAGCGATTTTAGGAATTCCATGTTTCATAACAAGATTTATATCACTTCCCCTTTCTCCAGCACCATGCAGAAACAAAATCGTTGGAAGTTTTTGGTGAGGTGTAGTTTTTTTTGGAAGAGTAATTATACATTCCAAACCTTGATCTAATGTTGTTTTAAATCTTTTAATCATAGCGATCACTTCCTTTCATATATTTTTAAGAAAATAAGTTATAATATGTTTGTTAAATTCTATTATACAATGAACAAGGAGGTAATTTCTTTTGTACAAACTAGTTTTAATTAGACATGGAGAAAGCGAATGGAATAAAGCCAATTTATTCACTGGATGGACAGATGTTGACCTGTCAGAAAAGGGAATAAATGAAGCAAAGGATGGAGGAAAATTATTAAAGGAAGAAGGATATACCTTTGATATAGCTTTTACATCAGTATTGAAGAGAGCAATCAGAACTCTAAATCTTGCTCTTGATGAAATGGATCTCATGTGGATTCCTGTTGTAAAAAGTTGGAGATTGAATGAAAGACATTACGGTGCTCTTCAAGGATTAAATAAAGCTGAGACAGC
>CAZGZM010000177.1:992-5082 GCA_964529955.1 uncultured Thermotogaceae bacterium | reverse complement strand
GATTGGACGAGGAAGATGTAAATAAAAGAAAGTTCTTAAAATTTTATGGATCGGACTTAATAACCACTTTGATTATAAATGGACATAAAGTGGGAGCACATGAGGGAGGATTTGATTCATTTCAGTTTGATGTTACTGAAATTCTGAAAAGGGAAGAAAATGAAATAATCGTTAAAGTGGAAGATAAACGAATAAAGGATTTGAAAAATACTATTACCGGTAAGCAGGATTGGTATGGAAATGCTACTGGTTTATGGCAGACTGTTGAACTGATATTCGATGAGGAAGTCTTTGTTTCATCCAGAAAATTTAAAGTTGAAGAAGATAAGATTGATATCGACCTCCAAATTGAAGGGAATTGGGATTATATTGAGTGTTCTATTTATGATGTAAGGGAAATGAAATCCTTTGAAAAGAAGTATTCTAAATCATTTTCAATTAATAGAAATGATCTTGAAAAATGGACTCCAGAGCATCCCAGACTTTATGAGCTTGTGATAGAAGTATTGAAAAATGAAAATATTATTTTCAGGGAAGAGCATAAAATTGGATTCAGAAGTATAACTAAAAAAAATGGAAAGATATTTTTAAACGGTTCACCATTTTATATGAAGGGATTACTTGATCAGGATTTCTATCCTGAAACTCATTATGTGAATCCTTCAAGGGAATATTTAAGAAGACAGTTACTGAGAATGAAAGCCCTTGGATTCAACACTCTTAGATATCATGTGAAAACACCTCCAAAGGAATACGTGGAATTAGCTGATGAACTGGGATTTATGTTATGGATTGATCTTCCATATGCAATGAAATTCGATTCTGAATCCAAGGAATACCTTGAGTGTTTAAGAGATGATCTTATCGAAAGATATTCATACAGCCCTTCATTTTGTCTGTTATCACTGATTAATGAAAGCTGGGGAGTGGATTTATCAAAAAAGGAAGAGATGAAATGGTTAAGGGACTTCTGGATAGAATCAAAAAAATGTATAAGCGACAGACTAATTGTTGATAATTCTCCCTGTAATGGAAATCATCATGTTATGAGTGACCTTAATGACTATCATTTTTATTATTCCTATCCAGAAAATATTGATAAATGGGATAAAGCAGTGGAAGAATTTGCTAATAATACTTTTGTTCCATTTAAAATTTCTAAAGAAGATACGATAGAAAATTATGAAGTAGAAAGTTTACCTAAGATAGTCTCTGAATTTGGAGTATGGGGATTGTCCGATCCTGCTCTTTGGAAGGGTAACTGGATGGATTTCTCACTGTTTGGAATTAAAAGGATAAGTGAAGTGATATCTGAATCTGTTAAGGAATACGATAAGGATTTTTCTCTTTTGTTTAAAGATTTACAGTGGCAGGAATTTTATGCATTGAAGTATCAGATTGAAAAAATGCGAATGAAAGAATCTATTCAGGGATTTGTTCTCACAGAACTTTCGGACATAGCCTGGGAAGCAAATGGGATTTTAGATTATTCAAGAAATGACAAACCCTTTACAGATTATATGAAGATATTGAATTCAGAAATTTTACCCATTATGGATAGAGATGGGCAGATTTATATGTCCAACATTTCGAATAAAAGGGTAAATGGTGAGTTGATTGTTAAATTTAACAATACTCTACTTGAAAAAGTACCTGTTGAGTGTAATCCAATGAAAGTAATTAAAGTATCAAAGATAAAAGTTCCTGATACAAAGGGAAAGCTCTTCTTGAATTTTATTAAGGAAGGAAAAACAATATCCAGTAACTCATATGAAACCTTTAATTATTCCATAAATTGCAATGTTAAGGTTTTTGAAGAACTTTCAGATGAGGCTATTAAAACTGCTGAGAAAGGTGAAATCGTATATATTCAAATTAAAAATATTGGAAAATATGACGGTTTTGAAGTAATTAATAGCAATGAAAGAGTCTTAGAAAATCAAAATCTAACATGGGATGGGGATTGGATAAAGGGATTTCTGTATTATGATAAAACTCTTCTGGATAAATTGGATTTTTCAAATGGTGGAAAGGAACTTGAAGGAACCTTTACTGATAAAGTTATAATTAACTGTGGAGAATACGATGTTTTGATTGGAAAAACTATGGGATGGAACATAGCAAAGTGTGCTTATTTGATTCAGAAAAAAATAGGAAAGGGATCAATTATTTTTTCTACTTTAGATTTAAATAGACTCGATATAAAGTAACTCCTTCATATTGTAAGATAGATTTTTTGACGCAGTGAGGCTTTCACTGCGTTTTTTTATTTTCTTCAAATTTACCCCTTGACAAAGAATAAAAATAGAGTATACTGTATATGTACAACAAGCACAGTTAAGGAGGTTAGATGTATGAAGATATTAAAGGTAGAAAAGATTAACAAGACTTATGAAAATTTCAAGCTCAGTGATGCTTCCTTTGATCTTGAAAAGGGTTATATAATGGGATTTATCGGAGCTAACGGGGCTGGAAAAACTACTACTCTAAAATCAATTTTGAATATGATTCATATTGAAAGTGGAAATGTTCAAATCTTTGGAAAAGATATAAAAAGTGATGAGATGAATATCAAAAGAGAAATAGGATATATGTTTGGAGGAGTTGATTTTTATCCAAGAACAAGGGTTTCTGTTTTAACTGATGTAATAAGAAGATTTTATCCCAATTGGAATGAAAAAAAATATCAAAGCTATATAAATAAATTCAAAATTATTGGAGATAAAAGAATATGTGAACTTTCAAATGGGATGAAAGTTAAATATAATCTTGCAATTGCTTTGTCTCACAATGCAAAGCTATTCATTTTTGATGAACCCACAAGTGGTTTAGATCCTGTTGCAAGAGATGAAATACTTGAAATCTTTCAGGAGCTTCTTGAAGATGGAGAAAAAAGCATTTTATTTTCAACTCACATTATAAGCGATCTTGAAAAGTGCGCTGATTATATTACTTATATTGATGACGGGAAAATCATAGCAAGCTTAGAAAAAGATGAATTTAAAAATTCCTTTAAAATGATTAGAGGAAGTAAAAATCAGCTGGATAAGTTTAAAGATAACCTTGTTTCTTTTAAAGAAAATTCATTTGGTTTTACAGGGCTTATGAGGACTGAAAATGTAAAAACAGTTCATGATGTTGAAGTTGCTAGTCCAAGTCTCGAAGAAATTATGATTTATTACGCAAAAAGAGGTGATTTGAAATGAAAAATCTTTTATATAAAGAATTTAAACTTGTTTTACATCCGGGTTTTTACTTGGTGATTCTAACAGCTGCATTACTAATTATCCCTAGTTGGATTTATTTTGTTGCTATGTCTTATATTTATTTTATAGCTATTTCCAATCTTTTTGGTCTTTCAAAAACCAATAACGATACTGCTTTCTCCATTATGATGCCAGTGAAAAAAACTGATGTTGTTAAAGCAAGGATTATTTCAATATGTTTTCTGGAACTTTTAAATGTTGTTGCTGCTATACCCTTTGCGATTATTAATTTCATGCTTTATAAAGGGAACAATGCGCTTATGGACCCTAATCTGGCTTTTTTTGGATTAGTATTAATCATGTATGGGATTTTTAATTTTATGTTTTTTCCTTCATTTTATAAAACCGGATATAAACTTGCTTGGCCTCTTATAAAGGCAATGATTATAGCTGTTTTATTCAGTGCGGTTGTAGAACTTTTAGTCTTTAATATTCCTTTTTTACATGAAGCATTAGATAGTATAAATCCCGATATGCTAATCTGGAAATTTTTAACCTTGTTAGCAGGAATAATAATCTTTGTTATTTCTAATATTTTTGCCTTTAAACTTTCAGCGAAAAGATTTGAGAGGCTTGAGTTTTAATGGATTTGATAATATCTGATTCTGCTGATAAACCTATTTATCAGCAGTTATTTGAACAAATAAGCTCCTTAATATTAAAGGGGGAACTAAAAGCAGGTTTTGCATTGCCTTCAATTAGAGGAGCGGCTAAAGAGTTGAGAGTTAGCGTTATAACTGTAAAAAAGGCATGGGAAGAATTGGAGAGAAACGGATTTATCTATACCAAGGTTGGGAAGGGATGCTATGTGGCGAATCTAACAA
>CAZGZM010000177.1:622-982 GCA_964529955.1 uncultured Thermotogaceae bacterium | reverse complement strand
TTCGATCGCCTGGAGACGTGTCCGAGCGGCCGAAGGTGCAACACTCGAAATGTTCGAATCTTACAAATTCTGACTTGAATAAAAAGAAAAAAATAATGATAGAGGAAAAAATGTCAAAGGATTTAATTTATTATAAGAAACTGGGAATTGAAGTTGAAGAAGTGATACAACTTGTGAAGAAATTGTATTGAAATATTATGAGAAAACATGAGGCTAATGGAAGAACATAAAAACAGCATACGGTATCTGCGATATGGAGCAATCAGTTGTTGGTTGTTTGAAAGGAAAGTTATTAATTAAGATGCAGTAGTGTGCGTATTTTTTAGTGCTTGGAAAAACATTTTTTTATAGAAACCCTTC
>CAZGZM010000177.1:0-612 GCA_964529955.1 uncultured Thermotogaceae bacterium | reverse complement strand
AACTTGTGAAGAAATTGTATTAGGAAGTAATTTTGATTTTTACTGATTTGAAAACAGAAGATATTTATTATAGGGTATAAAATTGAGTGAAAAAAATATTTAAAGGTGATTAAATGAATATTATTAAGGTAAAAAATCTTACAAAAAAATATAATAAGTTTACTGCAGTAGATGGTATTGATTTTGATATAGAAAAGGGAAAAATTTTTGGCTTTTTAGGTCCAAATGGAGCTGGAAAAACTACCACTATAAATATGCTTACAGGTATTGTCAGAGTATCTTCAGGAAGTGTTACTATTGCAGGGATAGATGGAGTTAATAATGTAAAAAAGGTTCAGAAACTGATAGGTGTGGTTCCGGATGAAAGTAATCTATATATGGATTTTGATGGATTCGAAAATCTTTGTTTTTGCGCTTCTCTTTATGGAATTAGAAAAAAGGAAAGAGAAAGGAGAGCAAGAACTCTTTTAAAACAATTTGGGCTTGAATCAGCAGGTAAAAGACCTTTTAAAGCCTATTCTAAAGGAATGAAGAGAAAACTTACAATTGCTGCCGGTATTATTCACAAACCGGAAATTCTTTTTCTTGATGAACCTACTACGGGAATAGATG
>CAZGZM010000176.1:0-5115 GCA_964529955.1 uncultured Thermotogaceae bacterium | reverse complement strand
TAAATGACAACCAAAACTAATCAGACCAGGAATTACATATTTCCCTGAAAAGTCCACTGGAAATTTATTATAGATTTCGCTAATAATTCCGTTTTCAATTTCTAAAAATATTTTTTTTGATTTTATCGTTTTTTATACCGTTAAATATATTTAAATTTTTAAGTAAATATTTATTCAATTTATTTATTTTTTTTATCTTTGCTTAAGTAAAATCCTTTTAATACTGAAAATGCTCCAAAAACAAAACTAAACAAACTGACAACCCATAAAATATCCTTAACTTGACCAGATATGCTTGGAATCAATGCAAGGCCTATAATTATAGAAAAAATACCAATAACTAAGAAGAACCATTTGGTTCTTTTGTAACTACTCAATTTAAAGAATTTATATGCTTCACTAACTCCAAAGAAAATTAACAGAATAGAAATCAGTAAAATTATTACTTCTGGCCAAATTAAGCTAGCTATTCCTAAAATAGCTCCAAAAAACCCTTGAAAAATGTAAATTCCCTTTGATTTAGGTTTCTTACCCTTTTGTTTCTTTTCTTCATATTTATTTTCTTTGAAAGTAATCCACATTATAAATCCAAGAGCTCCATAAACAAACGAAATGATTGTTACTGCTGTTTTAAATATTTCACTTGTTTGAATAGGCCAAATAACTGTAAGAAAACCTATAACTATAAATATAACACCGATAAGAAAATAAAAAAATGGATTTACAACATTTCTTCTCCCTTTTTGAACTGTTTCACTCATAAAACTTTCCCCCTTATTTATTTTAAATTTTCTATTGTAAATATAAATTTTGTTCCTTTGCCAACTTCTGATTCTACTCTTATTTTTCCCTTTAATAATTCTACAAGTTCTTTCGTTATAGCTAGTCCTAGTCCTGTTCCTTTAACTTTTTCCTTTTTATTGACTTGAACAAATTTTTTAAATATTACATTTAAATTTTCTTTTTCAATACCTGGTCCAGTATCTTCTACAATAAACAAGAGATGTTTATCAGATTCTTTCCTAATTATTAATTTCACTTTTCCCTCATTAGTAAATTTTACAGCATTATCAAGAAGATTGACTAGTATTCTATGTAATTTAAGTTGATCAGTATAAAAAAATTCAGGAAGATCAAAAAATTCTCGATCTAAATCAATTCCTTTTTTTTGAGCTATCAACTGAAACTGTTCCATAAGTTCATATATAAGAATGGGCATATTAATTTCATCTACATTTATCTTAAATAATTTAGCTTTTAATCTAGAAAAATCAAGAACATCGTTGACCAATTCTCTTTGGTATTCCGATGCACTAACAATTTTATTTGCCATACTCTTTATTTGTTCATCTTCAGAGATTGACTCAATTGTTTCAGCAAATCCTAAAACAATAGTAATAGGAGTTTTTAACTCATGGGATATTTTTGAAAATATTTCTGCCTGATTTTTGGTCTTTTTCTCTAATTCATTTTTTTCCATTTTAATTTTCAATGCGCCACTTATTTCTTTCTGTATATCTTTAAAAAGAACTTCTGTTATTTTATTCTCCAAACCATAATTAAAAGCATTTACTCTAAACCATCTTTCATTTTTATTCTTATTTACTAAAATATTGAAAGTTTCCATTTTATCAGTATCTCTAGTCTTTTTAATCATATTCATGAATTTTAAAAAATCATTTTCATTTAGAAAAAGTCTTAAATCCTCAATATAATTTACTGGTTTATTAAAAAAATTATTTGCAGATTTACTAATATAAATTATTTCATCGTTTTTAATTCTTAGAAAAAAATCACTAACTTTTTCAAAAAGAGGATATTGAAGACATTCAACTCTCTCCCTTAGTAGCATTTCAGTTTCATAAGCAATTAGGATAGAAGAAAAAGCTATTGAGATAGTCATTACTATTGCTAAAGTATACGCAAATATTGAATATTCTGGAAAAAACAAATTAATATAATAGCTGATATTTGCAAATCCATAAACTAAAAATGAAACTGCTAGAATATTTTTACCAAGTGTACTTCTATCTGATGATTTAAAAATAGAATATGCAAGAAATATTTGTAAAAATCCATAAAAGGGAAATCCAAGAAAATAAATATAATTATTATTTATTATTAATCCTATAATCATAACTGGAACATATAAATAAAATAGAATTAAATTGAATAATAACCCTCTATTCGTTTCTTTAATTGACTTGATAATTTTTATAAGCGTGAATCCAACTAAACCCAATATTATTACCAAAAAATATTTCAAATAAGGCATTTCAGTTAGTAAATATATTATTTGGACTATTGAATATAAACTCATAATAACCCAGTAGTTCTTCAACAAAGATAATATTCTATTTTCTTTAAATGTTAATAAGTATAAAAAAGATGTAGTTGTTAGAACTACAATCATACGTATTATTATTAATGTAGATACTACCCATTCAATTTGATCTCCAATTATTAAAAACAATTAAGTAAACCTCAAAAATAAAATTTATTTATATGATCCAAAGCTACCTTTTAATTCTTCAAAATATTCTATAAGAATTTTTCTATTTATTATTCTTTCCTCATTCATTTTTTTTGAACATATATATCGAGCTGCGATTTCACCCCATAAAATAGAATCACTAATAGATAATTCTTCAAAGATATTTGCTGATAAAAAACCTACTGCTAAAGAATCTCCCGCACCGGTTGTATCAATTATTTCTCCTTCAATGTCAACAGCCGGGAAAAATCTTGTCGTTTTATCATCGAAATACGCACATCCCTTTTTTCCATTTCCAACAATTATTTTTAAGTCTGAATTGATGTCTAAAAAATATTTTGCTGGTTTCTCAAGATTGGAACAATTAACTGCTGAAAAAAACAAGTAATCTGCATTATTAATATAATCAAATCTATAACTATCATCAAGACTTACGATATCCTGAATGTCAGCAGAAATAATACACCCACTTTTTTTTGCTAATTTCAATAAATCTCTAGACCAATTTACTATATTAAAATGTGCCAATTTAGTTCTTTTAAATATTTCGCCATATACATTTGGGTCGATTTTAATGTCCATTGAACCCTTTCCATCATAAAAATTCTTTCTTGTACCATCTTTATATATAATATTTACACTTCTCTTAGTTCCTTTGATATCTTCAAAGCAATATGATGTTTCTATCCCTTTTCTGTCCAATCTATCTTTGATATCCATTCCAAAAATATCATTGCCCAATGCAGCTATTATTGAAGTTTTATAATTCATAGCATTAAAGCCAAGAGAACTATACAATCCTCCCCCACCGGGGAGATCATAATTCTCCGAAAAATTAGCTTCGACATCATATCTTATTTCATCTGTATGTAAATATATATTTGTATCATATCCAAATGCACTTACTACTATAACATCCATTGTTTCTCCTGATGATAACATTTTCTATTATTTATTCTATCATAATAAAGCGTATCAAAATAAAAAAAGAGGCCTAAGCCTCTTTTAATATTAAATATGAAATAATTATTGATTCACCTTTGAATAGGGAATAAGGGCCATATGTCTGGCTCTTTGAATAGCCTGTCTCACCATTCTTTGATGTTTTGCGCAATTTCCTGTTATCCTTTTTGGTACAATTTTTCCTTTATCATTAATAAAATCCTTTATTAAATTTATATTTTTATAATCAATATACTTCACCTTTAAAGAACAAAGTCTACACTTTTTCTTTGATCTCATTCTTCTTCTTCTGTTTTCTCTCATTTATTAACCTCCTTAAAATGGCACAGTATCATCTTCGCCATCATCAATATTTGAAACATCATCACTTCCAAATACTTCTGAATCACCCGAAACGTTAAAATTATCATCAACAACTGGTATATTGCTACTCATATTGTTACTGTTCTGCCTTGACTTAGTTTCCATAAAATTTATAGAATTTGCTACAACTTCAGCTGATGTTCTTGAGTCTCCTTCAGAAGTTTTCCATCTTCTTATTCTTAATTCTCCTTCTACAAGAATAAGTCTTCCCTTAACAAGATAATTAGCAACAAAATCCGCTAATTTTCCAAAACTGACAATTCTTACAAAATCGGTATTATCTCCATCATTACTTTTGTATTTTCTATCGACAGCTATAGAAAACATAGAAATTTGCGTTCCATTTGTGCTGTATTTAACTTCTGGATCTCTAGTTAATCTTCCAACTAAAATTATCTTATTAAATGATATTGACAAATTTACTCCTCCGTTTGTGATTCTTTACGTTCTTCTTCAGAAGAAAGAATCTCATCCTTTGGTTCTTCTGGTTTTACTTCTTCAACCACTTCAGCACTTAAATTATCTTCGCTAATTTCTACTTTATTTTCCTCTTTTTTACTTTCAGCTTTTTCTAAATCTTCTCTTCTAAAGGTTTGCCATCTGAATATTTCAGGTATGATTTTATAATACTTTTCAAGATCAATGACTTTTTCCGGATCTGCTTCAAAAAGGATTAATGTATAATCACCTTCATAGAAACCTTTCCTTACCCTATAAGCAAGTCTTCTTTTTCCCCATCTTTCAAGGCTTTTAATATTTCCATTCATTCTATCTTCAATGAATGTTTTAATTCTTTCTGCTACTTCATCTCTTTGTTCATCTTCCAAGTCAGGTGAAATTATAAACAAAGTCTCATAAATTCTTTTCTTTACCAAATTTCTCTCCTCCTTCGGACATAATGGCTTTGTTTTTTACAAAGCAGGATTTTTTACCTCACGAATTATATCATATATAAACATAAAAATCACTGTAAAAGTAAATTTTTGATTAAAAAAACACATTTTAAAAAAGAAAATGCATTTATAATACTTTATAATATGTTAAACGGAGGTGGAATAATGATTGATAAATCATTATGCAATAATATTATTTCAGATATTTTGCAAAGCGGAGGAGATTTTGCCGAATTATTCATTGAATATTCAAAGAAAAATGCAATAAAAATGATTGACGGGAAAGTTGAAGAAATTAATTCTGGAATAATTAATGGCATAGGTATAAGAGCATTTGTTAATAACAAAACAATATATGCATTTACAAACGATTTTTCAAAGGATAATTTGTTATTGACAAAC
>CAZGZM010000175.1:0-5225 GCA_964529955.1 uncultured Thermotogaceae bacterium | reverse complement strand
ACATTGAAGAACCAGAACATTTTAGTCAGTTGAAGAATCACAAAGAACGGTGATTCTTCTTCATAAAAACATAGCAATTTCAAACGATTTTTCTCATATTTACTAAACAATAAATCTTCAATTCAAAGTTTTTATCTCATTTTTCATGTTTTTCTATTTACAGTTCTTTGTTATCTGTTCACTTATAAAGTTTTCCATTTTCAATTTCAGAGTAATTTCTTATAAATTCATTTTTTTTTTCATGTATTAACTAAGCAATAAATTTTCTCTTCAAAGCTTTTATCCAAGTAAAATTTAAGGTACACATTATTCTTAAAGCAAAGTGTTTCACAAAAAACAAGAAATTTTTCACTTGTTTTTTTCATAAGTAAAAAAAATAATTTGTGGTATAATCGACGAAATTTATATTTATAAAAGTTGTGTTATGCAGAAATAGATTAATCTTTATACTCGTCCGTAATCTTTTATGTGTCTTTGTTACACCAAATTTCTGAAGGGGGGAAGGAAAAGAATGACAGAAAAAAAGAGATCTTATTGGTCAGCAACGTTGCGGCTTCTCGGTATTTTTCTATCGATATGGGCTGGTGTTTCACTGGGGTTAAGTATTGTTCTTGCATCTTTATTGAATCATATTCAACTTGGAGGTTATCCTCTGGGCTTCTGGTTTGCACAGCAGGGGTCTATTTTTTGTTTTATCATCCTTATTTTTGTTTATGCAAAAGTTATGGGAAACATTGATAAAAAATATGATGTTCATGAAAAAGATGAAAAGAAAATCAACAAGAAAAGGAGATAGCCTATGAGCCTTCAAGTGACTACGTACATCGCTGTTGGATTAACTTTTTTGTTGTACCTGGGAATTGCTTTCTGGTCACGTGCTAAATCCACAAGTGATTTTTATGTGGCAGGTGCAAGTGTAGGACCTGTTATCAACGGGATGGCAACCGCTGCCGACTGGATGTCAGCTGCTTCTTTCATCTCTATGGCGGGCATGATTTCAAATATGGGTTATGGAGGTTCTGTCTTTTTGATGGGCTGGACGGGAGGTTTTGTTCTTCTGGCTATGTTACTCGCTCCATATTTGCGAAAATTTGGTAAGTTTACCGTTTCGCAGTTTATTAGAGACCGTTTTTACTCTAAAACCGCTTCCGCAGTAGCTGTTTTATGTTTGTTATGTGCATCAATTACCTACATCATAGGACAGATGACCGGTGTTGGTGTAGCGTTCTCAAGATTTCTTGGTGTTTCAAAGGAGTTAGGTATTTACATAGGTATGGCAATTGTATTTGCTTACGCTGTTTTTGGTGGAATGAAGGGAATCACCTATACACAGGTAGCTCAATATGTTGTTATGTCCATTGCATATGTCATCCCAGCTATCTTTATCGCCTTTTATCTTACTGGAAACTTTATACCACAGATTGGATTAGGTTCAAATTTACAAGGTGAAAATATCGCCCTTTTGGCCCGTTTAGATCAAATAGTTACTGATCTTGGGTTCAAAGAATACACAACCGCCCTTCCCGGCAGCATGTTAAACATGGTCTTGTTTACATTAACGCTGATGATAGGTACAGCAGGACTGCCTCATGTCATCATGCGTTTTTTCACCGTTCCCAATGTTGCAGCTGCAAGACGTTCCGCTGGTTGGACACTTGTATTTATCGCAGTACTTTATACAACAGCTCCGTCAGTAGCGGCTATGGCAAAGTACAATCTTCATGCAACAGTTACTCCGGGTATAATTGAGAATATGGATGTTTTTGAACCGGAATCAAGTCTGAAGGGAGATGAAAGACCTGACTGGATGAAACGTTGGGAGAAAACAGGTCTTTTAAATTGGGACGATAAAAACAACGATGGGCGCATACAGTATTATAATGATGCATCCTCAGATCAAGAATTTCTCACAAAGGCAGAGGCAGCTGGTTGGGAAGGAAATGAGTTATATGTGAACGCAGATATCATCGTATTAGCAAATCCTGAAATTGCTCTGCTGCCTTTCTGGGTCATTGCGCTCGTAGCAGCAGGAGGTATCGCTGCCGCTTTGTCAACAGCAGCAGGTTTGTTAATGGCAATCTCTTCAGCTATTTCTCATGATTTGATCAAAGGGATTTTTACTCCAAAAATCTCTGAAAAGCGAGAGCTGATGGCTGGTAAGATATCAATGGCACTATCAATTGTGTTAGCCGGCTGGTTGGGGTTGAACCCACCAGGCTTTGCGGCTGGAACAGTGGCGTTGGCGTTTGGAATTGCTGCGAGTTCTCTTTTCCCAGCACTGATGATGGGAATTTTCTTTGTTAAAATGAACAAGGAAGGGGTTATAGCCGGTATGTTATCGGGGCTTTTTGTAACTCTTTTCTATGTTTTTGCCCATAAGGGAATCTTCTTTGTTCAAGGAACACAGTATACAGACTTAATTGGTGGGCCAAACAGTTTCTTCGGAATTACACCTGAAGCCATAGGTGCAGTCGGAGCACTTGTAAACTTCACAGTTGCATTTATTGTGAAGCGGTTTACCAAAAATCCTCCTGAGCATATTCAGGCACTAGTTGAAAGTGTCAGATCACCCAGAGGGGCGAAGAAAATTGATGGTGCACATTAACTATATCCTTTGAATGGAGATATAAATTATGAATCTTGATACTTTACAAGTTGTTTTTGTTTTTAATTGGATTTTATACATTGGGCTTATCCCTTTATCCATTTTTTGGATAAGACGAGGATTGAGAATATGGCTGAAAAAAGATTATTCTCTGGTCGCTTTATGGAGGGGAAAAGCTTCGCAAACTCCAGAAAAATATGCTTTTTTTTTCGATTGTTTCCAATCTAATGGCAGGATTTATTTTTCTTACAGTCTTTTTTTTGGTGCTCATTTTCGGATTGGAGTACGGTATCTGGACTGCGATAGTCGGTGTTACTTTTTGGATGAAGATCATATTAGATCTTAATGTCAGTATGTACGCCCATAAAGTCGGATTTTTTTCCTTTAAGAAAGTAAGTCTGATGAACGATGAAAAAAATAGGAGAAATGGGAAAGTAAGAAAATAAGATCAGACATCATTTATTGTTGTTTGTAATACACTTTATAAGAAGTTTATTTTCTTTAGAAGCATAAGGTTTTTTGGAAATTCTTACAAGGGGGACAAACGTAATCGTATGTCCCCTTTATCTATGGTTAATTCAGAAAAAGCAATTAAAGAAATAATATAATAATACAAGGAATAAGTTTACTTCGAAAATCTTTAATGATCATAAAAACAATGATAATGCTTACTTCGGAGGTAATTATGGACACTTTTCCTGTGTCTAAAATATCGGGGTCTGTTACTTGTTTACCAAAAAGAATTTCATGTTCTTTATGAAAATCTTCAACCGAGAAAATCTGCTTGAATCATCAATGTTTCTATGATTATTCAGGATTTCGTGCTGCCGAGGGGAGGAATAGAAAAAAAATAAGTTTTTAGTCCTTTCGATTCACGACTCACGATTCATGTTATTTTTGTAATATTTTGTAGTATAATTAAGATTAGTATAATCACGATTAGTATATAAATTATAAAAAGGGATGATCACATGATTTTTTATGACAGGGTTAATGAGAGGAAGATTTTGAATAATTTTTTTAAAAAGTCTGGTTTTGGATTGTATATTCTCTATGGCAGAAGGAGAATAGGAAAAACATACCTTTTAAAATACTCTACCCAGAAAAAAAGGGGAATATTTTTCACTGGAAGGCAAATCACGAGTGAATATCTTCTAGATTCTTTTTCTAAGCAGATTTCTGAAATTGCAGATATAAAGGGAATTCATTTTAAAAACTGGGAGGAAGCTTTTGATTTTGTTTTCTCAAATTCCGATAAAATTAATTACCTGATTCTAGATGAGTTTCAGTATATTGTAGGTGCTGCGAATGAAATCCCTTCAATTCTTCAAGCTCTTATTGACCACAGGAAAACTGATTTGAAGTTGATTCTTTGCGGTTCTAGCATTAGTTTTATGTATGGCCTTTTATCCTATGAGAATCCTCTATTTGGAAGAAAAACAAAATATTCAAAGTTAACTCCGGTAAAATTTTCTGATGTTGTTGATTTTTTCAAAAAAGCTAAATCCATAAATTATCATGATGTTCTTACTTATTATGCTGTTTTAGGTGGAATTCCCCAATACTTAAGAATGATAGATTTGAATAAAAGCGGATTAGATAATTTGAATAACTTATTTTTAAAGTTGGATAGTCCACTTAAAGAGGAACCCTTATTTCTTTTATCTGAAGAGTTAAGAGAACCAAGAATTTATCATTCTATTCTGGAAGCTATTTCCTTTGGTTATAACAGTTCTGGAGAAATTTCTTCAAAAATTGGATATAACGATTCAAGGAAGATTCAACCATATTTAAAAACTCTGGAATCTCTTGATTTAATAAAGAAGGTAGTTCCTATTACTGAAAAAAATCCATTGAGAACAAGAAAGGGTATTTATAAAATAAAGGATAACCTTTTTGCTTTCTGGTTCAGATTTATTTATCCAAATTTATCATTTATTGAAAATGATATGAGTAAGAAGGTTATGAAGGAGATCATAGAGAATCTCAATCAGTATTGCTCATTTGTTTTTGAAGAGGAAGCAAGAAAATTTCTTTTGAAAAAATTCTCCTTCGATAGAATTGGAAACTATTGGAATAAAGATGTTGAGATAGATATACTTGCAGAAAAAAATGATGAATGGGTTGCAGGCGAATGCAAATGGACAAATAAAACAATTGGGATTTCAGAGTATAAAAAACTAGTTGAAAAAACAAGTAAACTACCCTTTGAAATAAAGAAATACATTTTTGTATCTAAAAATGGATTTGAGGAGAATATTATGAATTTAAAAGATGTTATTCTTGTCGAATTTGATGAATTTGATGGGTGGGAGGTTTGTAAGAACAGTTATTAGAACTTTGTGTCTAATTTATTGTGAAAGAAAGAGAGAAAATAATTTTCTTCGGAAATATTGAATAAATGGATAGATGAAAAATCTTCGAAAAAAATAAAAGGAGTTCTTCGAAAATGATTAGGGATTTATCTTCGAAAAAGATTAAGAATTTTCTTCAAAAGAAATGAGGAAGGGTATAACTTCGTAAAATTGTTGAGGAATTTCATCGAAAAATATGAATATTCGTTATAACATCGCATATTCAATCTATTTTTCTCAGTCAAAGAATCATAAAGTACAATGAT
>CAZGZM010000174.1:0-5239 GCA_964529955.1 uncultured Thermotogaceae bacterium | reverse complement strand
TGTAGATTCCATCTCAGATGTAATGAAGCTATTGAAAAGTGTAAAACTGAAGAACCTCCCCTTGAATTAATAGAGGAAGATCATTATGTTGCATGCTGGAGGTGTAAGAAGAATGGAAATTAAAGCAGAAGAGAAGAATATGAAAGATAAAAATATACAGAAAACTAATGATAAAAAAGAAGCAAATGGAAAAAAAGACATAATATTCAGGATAGAGAATCTCCAGAAATGGTTTCCTGTTAAAAGAACATTCTCTGAAATGGTTAAGGGAGAAAAGAAATTTGTAAAGGCAGTAGATGGTGTTACCTTCGATATAGAAAGAGGAGAAATATTTGGCCTTGTTGGAGAATCAGGCTGCGGTAAGACCACAACAGGAAAACTCATAATGAAGTTACTTGATCCTACTGGGGGAAAGATAATCTTCAATGGAGAAGATGCAACTCATTTAGATAAGGAAGCCCTTAAGAGATATAGGGAAAAGGTACAGATGATATTCCAGGACCCATATGCATCTATGAATCCAAGATTCAGAATAAGTGATGTTCTTGAAGAGGTACTTATTATACATAAGAGGGGAGAGGATAAGAAGGAGAGAATAAAGATGGTTGAAAAAGCCTTGGCAGAAGTAAGACTTCAACCTCCACAAGAGTTCATGGAGAGATTTCCCCATATGCTTTCGGGAGGACAGAGACAGAGAGCTGCGACTGCAAGGAGTCTTATACTCAATCCTCTCATGATTGTTGCAGATGAACCAGTGTCAATGATAGATCTCTCAACAAGAGCTGAGATTCTTCATATGATGAAGTTAGTACAGAGAGAGCTTGGCTTGACTTATTTATATATAACACATGACTTATCCACAGCGAGATATTTCACAGACAAGATAGCTGTTATGTATCTTGGGAAGATAGTGGAAATGGGGAGACCTGATGAGGTTATAGATAATCCTCTTCATCCATACACTCAGGCATTGATTGCAGCAGTTTGTGAACCAATAGCAGGAAAGGTGAACAGGATAAAGGAAGTACCTATTAAGGGAGAAGTACCAAATGCAACTGAAATTCCCCAAGGTTGCAGATTCCATACCAGATGTCCCTTTGCTGAAGATATATGCAGAAAAGGAAAAGATCCTGAGTTAACTGATGATAAAGGAGATCATTTTGTAGCTTGCTTTAAGTATAAGAACTTAAAATAAAAAATTTAAAATTAGGAAGAAAATGCCAGCAGAAAAAATAGTAACCAGAAAACAGATTAATAGTGATTTAATCCAAATAGGAATTTCTAAAGATATGGTCTTACTTCTTTGTGCTGATATAAAGAAAATAGGCTGGATTCCTGGTGGAAGCCAATCAATCATAATAGAACTAGAGGATATTTTAACTGAAAATGGAACTTTAATAATGCCCACATTTACAGAAGAATTATCTGATCCTTCTAATTGGAAGAAAAGGAAGATTCCTCAACTCTGGTATGAAAAAATAAGAAATGAAATACCAGTTTACGATGAAAATTTAAGTCCTTCTTTTCAATCAGGGATTATTACAGAAATCTTCAGAAAACAGAGGGGTGTAGTCAGAAGTAAACACCCCCTGTATTCATTTTCTGCATGGGGAAAGAAAAAATATGAAATTATAAACAACCATAGCATAAACTATGGTTTAGGACCTGCTTCTCCACTAGGGAAACTTTATCTTCTAAAGGGCTATGTATTATTAGTGGGAAACGATTTTTTTCAGAATATTTCTTTACATCTTGCTGAAATTCTTGCGAGTGATCCTTCGAGAGAAAAAATTAAAAAGGCCTATCCAGTTAAAGAATATGGAGAAAAGGCATGGAAGAAGCTCGATGATATAGAATATAATAGTTCTGATTTTAATAAAATAACTAGAGAATATCTCAAAGAAAATAAAAAAGATTCAAAAAGTGGAAAAATAGGAGAAGCAGATTCCCATCTAATAAATTACAAAGAGTTTATTGACTTTTCAATAAAATGTTTTGAAAAATATAAAAAAGAAATAATTTAATTAGTATTTTTAAAAAAGAAATTTCTTGTGAATTTGATAAGACCATTAGCTGCTAAGACACATCCGAATGCTATCGTTCCTAATTTACCTCCGCCCCCACCCAGATGACTGTAGCTGTAAATAAAAATTATGGAAACAAAAACTGAAATTATAAATATTTCATAATAACCTTCAATTCTCTTTTTTGAAGACATACCCGCAAAGGTTGCAGACATAAGCAGAGGCGCCAGATGTGAACTGCTCTCTGGAAAAAGAATTGGAAGAATAAGTGCTCCCAGAAGACTGATAACTGCCGATGAAGCTACAACATCTTTTTTAAAGTTATTTTGTAAAAGGTATGTAAGGAAAACACCAGTTAAACTTATAATAAATAGAATTACTACAATATCGCTTTCAAAAATAGGTGAAATCAATTCAATATCTGAAGTAAGATAGAGAATGATCCAGGAAGTAAAAGCGGATGCTCCAAGTTTTCCTCCAAACCCATCGAAAACCCCCTTTGAAAATGCAAAAACTATACCAGTAATAACAGAAGCCAATAAAATATGATAAAAGTCATGCAAAACTGCTGGAGAAATCATTCCAGCAAAGGCACCAGCATACATTGCTATAGAATATTTTTTAATAAAACACGCTGAAATAATCCCTACAAGGCTTGCAGCAATAACAGCTCCCTGATTAAGATAAATGTTCAAAAAATATGCACCAAGACAGCCAATAACAGTGAACAAAATATCAAAATAATTTATCTTGAACTTTATCCTCGAAGAATTTGAAAGTATTTTGATTATTTCTTTATATCCTGAATAACAAATTCCAAAAATAATTACTATGATGATAAAAAAGACAAGAAAATTATCTCCCATAGCACTGATGGAAGTGAGAACAAAAAGAAACAGAGTGATAATAATCAAAACAAAAAAAGAAATAAATCTAATTCTCATATTCAACTCCTGGAATGTTTATATATTAATTTATAACATTTTTTTATTCTGATTGGAAAATTATATATTTATAAGGTTTATTTAAAAACTCAGAAAAAGAATAGCAATAGAAGAAATAATAATTCCAATAATTTCTTTTTTTCCTGGCTTTTCTTTGAAAATAATGATTCCCCCAAATGTGATTAGAATAATACTTCCAAGACTGTAAACCGGATATGCAACTGATGACTTAATAGTTCCAAGAGCAGCAATAAGAAAAAAAGAAGAAAAAAGATTAGGAATACCTACAGCAACTCCTGTAAAAAGTTCCTTAAAGCCGGGTTTTTTATTTTTCAAACTAGTGAAAAGGGTAATAAAACTTAAAACAAAAGCTGAGAAGAAAATACATAAAAGGAACAAAGATTTATAATCAGCTATTCCGTATTTCTGATAAATCTTATTAGAAAATTCTGATAAACCTCCAAAAATGAAAAGTAAGAAAAGAGAAAACTTAAAATTCATTGAACTGAACTTTGCATTAAAAGATGGAAGATTTATAATAATAATCGCAACAACCGTCAGAGCGATTCCATACCATTGAAATCCGAATGGGTATTCGCCCCATAAAAACATTGAAAGAAGAACTGGAAGCATAATCCCAAGCTTTGAAAAAGCGCCAGAAAGGCCTACACCACTCTCTCTTACACTTTTTTGATAAAAAATAAAAGCAAGATAGAAGAAAACTCCCATGAAAATTCCAAGTAAAACAGCCCAACCCTTCGAAGATGAAGAATCGAAAGTTCCTGAACCCTTGAAAACACCATTCAACTGATTGAAAAAAGAATTGAAATCATTTAAATCAGGGAAACTTGTGCCAGAGAAAATAACCTGAAAAAAAGATACAACACTAGCTGCAGCGTAATTCACAGTGGTAACAGCATATCTATTTAAATTAGAAGATTCACTGAACTTAAAAACAAGAGCAATGGTAGAGCTGCAGATAATGGCAAGAATCAAATTTATCAAAGTGGTTTCCCCCGAGAAAAAAATCAAATCAAAGGATTATAACACCAATTAGTTTTTAGTATTGGTTATTAGTTGCTAGATGTTAGATTTAGTAGCTCGTGTGGACTGTACCCGATTTTTATGAATATAGGATTTAGAGAAAATAATTTCTGGTTATTAGCAAGAAAAGCTGTTTGTCCAATATTTAGGGGTCTGACCGTCGCCCGATGTTTTAAAATCCCTTTATGATAAACTGATAACCAATAATTAGTAACTAAAGACTAAATGAATTAATGATGCTTGGGATGCTTGCGGAAAATTATTAAAATCATTAGATAGTAAATAACGAATAACAAATAGAAAATGCTAAAATGGTAATAAGATTAATTCCTCAACTGGAGATGATTTTTTGAAACTTCATAGGATTTATGGTAAGTCGCCTCAAGCGAGATCTGATTTTCTTATAGATGCACTTTTGAAGAAAAGTGATAGTGATCCCTTTTCTTTTCTTTTTCTTACTCCTTCGGGATATTTTATTAAATGGGCAAGAGAAAGGACTGTAGTTAAACAAGAGGATTTTGTTTTTCTTTCAAGTCAGTTCAAATCTATAAGATCCTTTGCCTGGGAGTTGTATAAACTGCAATTTCCTGAAAAAACTCATGTTTCTGATAAGGTTATTAAGTTAAATGTTGCCAGGATTCTTAAAAGGATAAAGGGTTTTTCTCCATCCTCTGGAACTGTTGAAAGTTTTATCCAGGCTATAAAGCTTTTTAAAAACAACAAAGAAGATTATATTGAAACCTTTGGTGGAGAGGAGTTCTGTTTTTCTCTTTTTCAAAAAGTTTATGATGAATTGGATAGGGTTTTCAGAGATGAAAATTTTTATGATTCAATAGATGCTTTGAATATTTCAGATGAGCAGATAAGGGATATAAGCAATAATACATACGGAGACACTCTGTTTATAGATGGGTTTTATGATCTTTCTTCAGCTATGAGTGATTTCATAGATTCTATTGCTACTCTTTTTGAGGATATATATATTTCTATTCCAGAAGATAATAATCGAAAAGATTTGTTTGAAGAATCCTTTAAGTTGAGAAAGTTGTTTGAGGAAGTGGATGAAGGGGACATTGACAATGTATATTTGAAAGATACCTTTAATGGAACTCTCAGCAGTTTCAAGAATGCTCTTTTTTCTGGCACTCAGTCAGTGGATGAAAGGAATGAGAATGTTAAGACGGTCTTATGCAATGATCTTTTTGGAGAGACTGACTTTATCTGCAG
>CAZGZM010000173.1:0-5306 GCA_964529955.1 uncultured Thermotogaceae bacterium | reverse complement strand
TACATCCATCAATCATTGCTGATTCTTCAAGAGAATTTGGAATTGTATCATAATACCCCTTTATCAGATAAATGTTGAAAGCAATACCTCCAGAATAGGCAAAGATCAGTCCTCCAAGACTATTTAACCCCAGGGCTGGGAAATACATTCCCAAAAATTGTAATAATGCATAAACTGCAATCATAAACATTACTGAAGGGAACATCTGAATCAATAATAAAACCAGTAGGCCCTGTCTTCTGCCTGGAAATCTAAGCCTGCTGAATGGATATGCTGCTAAAGCTGCAACAGAGACACTTATAAATGCGACCGATAAAGCGACAATTACTGAATTCAGCAGCCATCTTGTGAAGAAGAAATATGTTCTCTGTTTTGTTTTCCAAATTTGAATTACATCAAAAAGAGTTTTATCCATTGATTTTAGTGTAGTCGAAATCTCTACAGGATATGAAGGTGGAAAATCTAACATATCAGATATAAGTCTCGAGGCTCTCTGATATTTTGCGCTAAATAGTTGATAACCTTTATTGAATTCATTTTGCAAATCACTGAATTCTTCAATTGTTACAGGAGATTTTAGAAATTTTAATTTCACATAATCATATACTTTTTCTTTAAGAGAATCCATAAAAATGTTCATATTATTTATTGTTTCTCTTAAAATAATTGAACCCTCTATTCCATTTTTATAAGCTTCTTCCGCATTACTGTACCAGTAATAATCATTGTATCTGTTCTTGGATTTTTCTTCAGTATAAATTTCAATGAGAGGAGAAACTGATTTTATATATTTTTCAATTATTTCGGAATTAGAAAAATCATTTTTTGCAATATTTTGAGCAAACAAAATATTTACAGCTTCTTCTGCTTTTGATAGTTCTCCAATTTCATTCAATGCATATTCCTCATTTTCTACAATTAAAGACTCTAAAGAATCCTTTTCTGTCAATAAATTTTCAATTTGTGATAGAGAAGTTTCGATTTCCTCTTCAGAAGAAATCAGATCGTCAACCGTATTTTTAAAGGAAGGTAAAATTCTTGATAAATTAGAATAAGATACATCAAGAATCTTCAAAGAGTTCTTTATATCAGAATTTTGTGAAATGGATGAAATTACTTCAGCATTTTCTATAAACCAATCATATAATGTGTTAATATTTTCCAGTTCTGAAAAAACAGAAATTTCTTTAACTGATTCATATTTTTTTACAGATTCAAGAATCTCTTTAATTAACTTATTTTGATCTATTATTAAAGTGAAAATTTCATCAGAATCACTTTGAGAGTCTAAAATACCAGCATTACTTATCAATGTTTTTCCAGTTGTATTTTTTAATGCTTCAAGTTTTTCAGCTTCTGGTGCAACAACTGAATCTGCTAAGTTAATTCCATCTAAAATTTCTGTTTTTACTTCTCTATCTGAATTTAACTTTTTATAGCTACTAGCAAGTTCATTTTCTAAATCAGATAACTTTAGTTTTGAATTTAAATAATCATTTGTTTTACCATCATATAAATTATCAGTGAGATCAGATACATATGAAGATAACTGTTCTATTGATTCATTTACTTTATTATAAATATCTTTTGCAGATTTAAAAGAGTCATAAAAAGCAGTTTTAGTTTTTTGGAGCTCTTCGTTCTCAATATTTTTTAAGAATTTATTAATTACCTTTAGCCATTCTATTTTTCTCCATTCTGTATAATCAAATGGATCATAATAGAATGAAGTGTTTGATAAGCTATCGAGAACCTCAGTTTTCTCATCGAAATCTAAAGAAGATACTATATTCAATAGTTCTGATTCATATTCCTTGAGAGAATTTAATGAAGATTCAAATGCATTAATTTCAGTGTTTATTTCCTGTCCCTTTTCTCCAAAGAGAGATAGTAGATATTTATAATCTTCTGATATCCAGTTATCCTTTGAAAGGATGATCTGGCCCGCAGCAACTTCAAAATATGGAGAAGAAGTATTTATTTCTAATTCATCCATTTTTTCTTTTAATAATTTCATATCATCATTTCTAATAACATTCAAATTATTTATCATATTTGGATAAATACTTTTATCTATTTCTTCTCTTAATATTTTAAGTTGATTATCTATATACTCTGAATTTTCAAAGGATTTTTCAGTTAAAGTATCATATGTTTCTATATAATCACTTACTATTCTTTTGATTTCTTCTTCAGATTTTTCACTGTAGTCACCTGTTTGATAAACTGCACTCTGAATATCTATAACAAGTCTTCCTATACTTGATTGAGGAAAAAGGAGATTTTTATAATGCTGAAATGTGATTCTTGTGGAGAATAGATTTGGTGAGAAAGCAGCTTCATCTCTTCTGATAGAAGTATTTACCAGCCAAGCAACCGGAAAAAGAACTATAATAATGATTATTATTAAAATCAAATGTCTTAACCAGTAGGCTTTTCTCTCAACAGCCATTATCTATTCACCTCCTCGAAGGAGCCTGAAAGTTTGAAATTGACAAAGCTAATTCCGGCTACGATAAGAAAGATCAGAATTGAAATAGCACTTGCAAAACCAAAATCCTGGCCTCTACCTTCAAAGGCAAGTTTATAAGTGTAGGAAATTAAAATATCGGTAGCTCCTGCCACAGTAGCACTTCCTGCTATTGCTGGACCACCTTGAGTTAGTAGATAAATTCCAACAAAATTATTAAAATTAAATGCGAAACTTCCAACTAATAACGGAGCCAGAGTAACTAAAAGGAGAGGAAATGTAATCCTTCTAAATCTTTGTCTGGGTTTTGCCCCATCTATTGATGCTGCTTCATAAAGGTCTGAGGGAATACTTTGCAAAGCTCCGAGAGAAACTGTCATCATATATGGAAATCCTAGCCATGTGTTCATTATCAATACTGCTGCCTTTGCCCATGTGGCATCACCCAACCATCTTACAGGTTCTCCTCCAAATATTCCCTGTATAATGAATCTGTTGATAATTCCATAAGTTTCATTGAACAGACCGTATCTCCATACTAGTGCTGAAATGAAAGCTGGAACTGCCCATGGTATTATTAGAAGTGTTCTATATACTTTCTTACCTCTCAAATTTTTGTCATTTAAAACCAATGCGAGAGCTAAACCTATAGTAAAAGAAAATAGAACACTTAATCCAGCCCATATAAATGTCCAGATGAATATTTGGAAGAATGGACCGGTAATTTTAGGATCTGTAAACATTTGCATAAAGTTTTTTAATCCTACATAATCTATATATCCTGCAATTTGAACTTCCTTACCATTTTCGTCTTTATCTATGAAATATCCATCCCTTTCAGGAAGGATATAATCAGTCTGTTTATTGTAAATTTTATTTTTTTGAACTGCTCTCCCGCCTTCTTCAGTAATTTCACTAATTAATCCATATAAATTATCTGATGTGATAAAAGTTGTAAAGAGAGTATTCGAATTTAATCGTAATTTATAATTATCTCCCAGGTACTCAACATTTTTAAGCCATTTACCTCTTATTTCAGAATAGAAATAGGGAGAGTTTGATTTAGTATCAGGATCCAGAGGACTATAGAAATAAATATAATTTTTGCTTCCACTTTTTAAAGAAACTATTTCACCAGTTTCTGGATTATAATTTGCGATAAATGTTTGTCCATTCAAGGAAATACGATCTCTTTCTATTTCAGATATATTACCTTCAGCTAAGGATATACCACCTTCTGAATTCCATGAAATAGCTTTGGGTTTACTTGCAAGGAAAAGAGTATCGTCTGATTTTCTCTTTAGTAAAACGACAAAATCATCTGAAGGCTTATAATCAATATAATTATCATAAATAAAAAAATCAAATTCTTGATGATTTTCCGGGACATAAAAGTATTCTGTAAGTAATTTCTGAACTGTTTGTTGCCTTGTAAAGAGGTGACCCGTTCCATAATTGGAAAAAGCTACTTCAAAGGTGTAGTACATTGGATAGAAAGTAAGAATAAATAAAAGAATCATAGCTGGAATCATATATCTAAAGGCATAATATTTGGGATTTAAAACGACAAGGTCAATTGCAATAATAAGTATGACCATTACAACTCCAAGGGCAGTTTTTCCATCAGCAAAAATCAGGGAAATACTTAATACTGCCATTGCGTTGAGAACACCCAGAATTATTATTGCAACAATAAGAGAGAAAATCTTTTTTCCTGACATGTTAAAGACCCCCTACAAATATAAAGTTAAAAGCGGGGTTAAACCCCGCTTAATTGATTTTATTCTCTTAAAAATTATTCTATTTGAGCAAGTATTTTATCAACAGCTGAATCTAAAGCATTCTGTACAGTGTCTTGATCGTTAATAATCAATTGCAATGCATCACCCATAGCACCCCATACTGAAGCCATTTCTGGAACGTTAGGCATTGGTGTACCAACAGAAGCACTTTCTGAGAACATGAGTACATCATAAAGTTCTGGACCAGCATTTGCTTTAATAACTTCAAATAAATCTTCTCTTGCTGTTCCTCTTCTTTCACCTTCGAACATTGCTTTCTGACCATCAAAACTTCCAATATAATTTACAGCAAATTCAAGAGCTTCTAGCTTGTTGTTTGATTTTGAATTAACCATAAATCCCTGAACTCCAACGAAAGGTTTTGGATTATTTCCACCCTCTAAAGTTATTTTGTTAAATGGAAGAATTGCATAATCGATACCAACATTTCTATATTCTGGTGTAGCCCAGATTCCATTTATTATGAAACCAGCTAAACCGTCTTTGAAAAGACTATCAGCAAGATTGTAGTTTGCGCCCTGAGGAATTATCCCGTCATCAAAGAAACTCTTGATTAATTCTCCACCAGCTACGGCTCCTTCATTGTTTAAACCAATATCATAGACATCTAACCCTTCAGGAGTATCTTTGAATATATAACCACCATTTCCAGAAATAAACGGATATGAAAAGTAAAAATCTCCAGTATTATATACAAATCCAACTACTTCATCATCTGCGATTTCAGTTGCCATTTCTAATAATTCTCCAATTGTTGATGGTTCTTCTTCAATTAAATCCTTGTTATAAATGATAGCAATTGCTTCAATAGTATATGGAACACCATATAATTTTCCGCCATAGCTAAAGGCGTTTAAAGCTACATCAAAATATTCGTCCCTTTGAGGTAAATAAGGAATTGGTTCCAATAATCCATTAATTGCTAACTCTCCAATCCAGTCGTGAGCACCAACTATTACATCAGGACCCTCTCCTGCTGGAGCAGCAGTTAAAAATGTTGATTTGATATCCCCAAAATTTACCTGTTGAATGTT
>CAZGZM010000172.1:0-5375 GCA_964529955.1 uncultured Thermotogaceae bacterium | reverse complement strand
TTGTATTGAAGGTGATGCTAATTCTTTAGATAAAGACGCAAATATTTTTATTACTTCTGTAAATGACGATTCGAATATAAAAAATATAAAATTGGATACTGATCCTGAAGATACGAATTTTTTAAAACAAGTAAAAATAAAACTAGCAATAAATAATGACAATAATTTTTTGGATGTAATTTCTCCCATATATGAAAATAGTGGATATCCGATAATGTCTAATTTTATTGATAAATTAGTTGAAGATGATCAACTGGATTTTACAATAAAAAGATTAGATGATGGCCAGTGGAAAGAGCTAAAAAATGTCAATTTTGATACAACCAATTTAATAGTTGAAGGGTATACAGATAATGATGGTTATTTTGCTTTAATTCCTATAATTGACATGAATATAATATTAAAAGATTCTGATTTGGATAAAGATGGACAAGTGGTCTCATTAAATACTTCCAAACAACTTAATATAGATATGTTTTCAAAGGAAGTTATAAATGATTATTTTGGTGGTTATGTTGTAGCAAATTATGGATATACTATAGAAATAAGTAATGGAGAAACAATTGAAAGAACTATTCAAAAAATTTATATTGGTTCCGAGGGTTTAGAACCTTCATTTAATCCTACAAAATATAAAAATATGGAAGCTGATATTAATTCATCAATTGAATCGTTTGAAGATATTGGTTACACATATTATATTGATTCAAACGACAACATCCTTTTAAGCCAAACCAATAAAAGTGTCTCATCAAATGAAATTCCAAATTTCTTTAATAATCTCGAAAGTTATACTTTGGTTGAAAATCTGGTACCTGAACTAATCTATAACGTTTCATTATCTGTGAAGGTTAAAACACCCTTTGGTATTGCTGAAAATAGCTTTGATATCGGAAGTTATAGTATTGAAGAAGAAATAACTCCCCCGATAAAACCGGAAATAACAAATACAATAACAGAAACAGAAAGCATAACAATGGAATGGACAGAAAACAATGAAGAAAACTTCAGCAAATACAGAGTATATATAAACGGAGAAAATAGCTTTTTAGAAGAAAACTACATAACAGAAATAACAGATAAAGCAGAAAACACCTTTATAATAAACAAGACAAATTACCCAGGCATAAAGGATAATACAGAGTATTACATAAAGGTAAGAACATATAACGATTCAGAATTATATACAGATTCAGAGATACTAAAAACCAAAACAGAAAATGCAGCACCAGAAGCAGTCAGTTTGTACATCTCGGGAGAAGAAAATGCAGTAACATCTGAATCAGTAAAAGTAGAATGGACAAAAAATGAAGATAACGACTTCTTGAAATACATAATTAACTGTAACGAACAAAAAAATGAATTTCTATCACAAAATATAACAAGTTATGTAATAGAAAACCTGAATCCATTAACAACATACAGAATAAAAATTGAAGTAGAAGATGAAATGGGAAGCAAAAGTGAAAGTAATGAAATAACAATACAGACAAAGGAACATGTACCACCAATGGCACCCGAAATAAAAAAAGTGGAAATAACAAAGAAAGCAGAAGAAAATTACGACATAACCTTATTCTGGAATGACATATCAACAACAAATGATGGATACAGAATATATAGAGACGGAACACTAATACAGGAAGGACTAGATAAAAACAGTTATAAATATACAGACAATGTGGACAAAACACCAGGAGAAAAAACATATTACGTAGTGGAAGCATACGATAACGAAGGATACGGAAACTCAGATGGAATAGAAACAACAATACCAAGAAACAAACCTGGAGAAATAAAAAACATACAGACAGATATAAGAGAAACAGAAATAACCCTATATTGGGAAAAAGAAGAACTGGCAGACAAATACAACATATACATATCATTCAACGGAGAAAACTGGACAAAAAGAGGAGTAACTCAAACGCAACAGTACAAAATAGAAAGCCTGTTTCCAGATACAGAATACTACATAAAAATTAGTGGAGAGAACGAAAGCGGAGAAGGACAGGCAACACAAATACAACTTCGAACAGAAGAACTAATAATCCTAACGAAACCAGAAAATCTCATAGTAATCGACAAAAGCCATGACTATATAACACTGTCATGGGATAGAGTTGAAAATGCTCAAGGTTACATAATAAAAAGAGACAACAATGAAAATCCAATAGGAATAATATATGGAATAGACAATACAAATTACACTGACAGTTCTCTTAAAGAACTGACATACTACACATATAAAGTTAGTGCGTTCAACGAAGAAAAAGAATCATCACAAACAACAATAACTGAAAGAACAGAAGAAAAGCCGAAACCACCTAAAAAAATGACAATAGAAAACGTACTGTATAACAGTGAAGAAGGACAAATAGAAATAAGTTGGACAGAAATTCCAGAAATAAACCATTACAATTTACAAATAACAATAAACGGACAAACCTCCATAAGAAATATAGAAAAGGGAGAAACAGGAGAAATAATAACCAGTCCACAGGGCCATTCGGAATACATCTTCAGAATAAGAGCAATTAACGATGTAGGAGAAGGAGAATGGAGCGAACCGAAAAACATATATACAGAAAACGCAGCACCGGAAAAAGCAAAACTACTATATCCAGCAGATGAAAGCATAATCCAGGAAGATAATGTCTGGCTAATGTGGACAGGTTGTTCAGATGCAGATGGAGATAAAGTTAAATATAAAGTATACATAGGAGAAGAAGGACAGGAACTGAGCATAGCAGCAACCGAGATGGAAGAAACAGAGTATACACCACTTGGACTTGAAAAACTGAAAACATACAACTGGAAAATAGAAAGCTATGATGAAAATGGAGGAAAAACAAGCAGTACAGTAAATACATTCACAATCACAAACCAATCACCAATATGGAAAATAATTCCACAGCAGAATATAAACGAAAATGACCAGATACAACTGGACCTTAACCCCTATGTAGAAGATCCCGAAGAAGACCAAATAACCATAGAAAAAACAAATGGAACAGGAACAATAGAAAATGGAATATACACCTTCCAGTCAAACTACCTAGATGCAGGTAACTACAAAATAACTGTAAAGGGAAAAGACGAATACAATTCAGAAAGAGAAACAAACTTTTATTTAAACATAGCCAACATAAACAGAGAACCGACAATAGGAGAAATAGCAGACATAACAGTAAACGAAGGGGAAATGGTAGAAATAGAGCTACAGATAAATGAAGAAGATACAGATGACACATTGAATGTATGGAATACAGGAAATGGAGAAATAGGGGAAAATCCGTATAAATACATATGGCAGACAACATATGAAGACTTCGGAACATACAACATAGAGATAAAAGTAAATGATGGATATATAACTAAAACGGAACAATTCACAATAACAGTAGAAAATACAAATAGAGCACCGCAAATAGAAATACCTCAGAACTATTACATAAACGAAGGTGAAACACTTGAAATAGACTTGAGTGAATATTCAAGTGATCCAGATGGAGATGCATTAACATATACATTGCTTACTGGAGACGGACAGATAGAAGGGAGCACGTATACATACATCTCAGATTACGAATCGCAGGGAGATCATCAGATAACAATACAGGTAAGTGATGGAGAACTAACAGCGGATGAAATAACTACAATACACGTATCTGGAACAAACAGAGCTCCTGCAATTGATATAGAAGATCAGACAGTATTGGAAAGCGAAACATTGACAGTAAACATTGCAGATTATTCGAACGATCCAGATGGAGATGCACTTACATATACATTGATTAGTGGAGTTGGAGTATTAAGTAATGGAACATATACATACACACCAGGATATGAAGATGCAGGAGAATATCAGGTGAATATAGAAGCAACAGATGGAACCTTTGTGGTAAATGATTTATTCACAATAACAGTTGAGAATAAAAACAGAGCTCCTCAAATACAAAATATACCAGATAGAACTGTAAATGAAGGAGAAGAATTAATAATTGACATAAGCCAATACTGTAGTGAGCCTGATGGAGATGAAATAGAGATATCCAAGAAAAATGGACCGGGATTACTTGGGAACGGAATATTGACCTATTCTCCAGGATATGATGACAGCGGGGAGTACACTGTAACTATAGAAGTTACTGATGGAGAATATACAGCAGAAAGGACATTTAACATAACAGTTGAAAATACAAACAGAGCACCGCAAATAGAAATTCCTCAGTTCAGAATAAAGGAAAATGAAAAACTTACCCTGTACTTATCTAACTATGCAAATGATCCTGATGGAGATACATTGAGTTTTCAAAAGACAGCAGGAGTTGGAACACTTACAGGAGATAAGTATGAATTCAAACCTGGTTATGATGCAGAAAGAGAATATGAGATAAGAATAAAATGTACAGATAGTTATGGAGCATTCAACGAAGATGAATTCACAATACTTGTAGACAATGTGAATCAACCACCGCAGATAGAACAGCTTGATCCTCAAAGTGTAAATGAGAATGAAGAAATAATATTGAATATAGGAGTAGAAGATCCAGATGGAGATAGTTTAGAAATAGGCTTGGGAGGACCTGGAGAAATAGTATATGCAGATAACAACATAAGATACAGCTGGACACCAACCTTTGAAGATGCCGGCGAACATACAATAATTTTAAGTGCATTTGATGGTTCTTATTATGCTTATTCTAATGTTGTTATTGATGTTAATGAAGTTAATCAATCACCAATTTTAGATTTAGAAGAAAACTATTACCTTTCAGAAGGTGAATCATTGGAAATAAATTTATTAGATATCTCTTTTGATCCAGATGGAGATACAGTAGATTTTGAATTAATAAATGGGGTTGGAAGAATAGAAAATAACATTTATATATTTGATTCAGATTATGATTCTGAAGGTGATTATGAAATAACAATTAAAATTTCAGATGGAACTCTTTCAAATACTTCCAATTCGATTATCCATGTTTCTGGTACTAATAGAGCACCTAAATTAGAAATACCCGATCAAAAGATAAATGAAGGAGAAAATTTATCAATAGATATATCCGAATATGCTTCAGATGAAGATGGAGATGTATTAACTTTTAAAAAGAGTAATGGAATAGGTTATTTAAACGGAAATATTTTTACATATGAATCAACTTTTGATTCATCAGGAATTTATTTAATTGAAATACAAGTTACAGATGGTGTTTTCATTGTAAATGATTCTTTCAAAATAACAGTAACAGAAGTTAACAGAGCACCAGCGATAGATGAAATAGCCGATCAGACAATAGAAGAAGGACAAGAACTTACAGTAAATCTAACAGGAACAGATCCAGATGGAGACACATTAACATATACAGTAA
>CAZGZM010000171.1:0-5403 GCA_964529955.1 uncultured Thermotogaceae bacterium | reverse complement strand
CCCCAAAATAAACATCATATTTCAGAGTGTCTCCATCTGGATCAGAGCATTCCCATGAAAGTGTTGTATTTGTTGGTTGATCAGTAGCTTCATTTATTGGTGTAGGAGTTCCGGGCTTTGAAGGAGGATTGTTATCTGGATCTACAATAGTTGTGAAATTGCTAATAGGTGAGAAAGTAGTTCCGCCCCGTCCATCCTTAGCCAGAAGCTTCCAGTAGTATTTTGTACCCTTATCCAGATCATCTATATTAAATGTTTCAGAATTAATATCATTTGTATAGAATTGTGGTTCAGAATTCTTTCCGAAATACAAATCGTAGACAAGACTGTCTCCGTCAGGATCGGTACAATTCCATTCAAGAGTAATATCTATGGGCTGATTTATTGAATTGTTTAAAGGATTTGTGAGATTAGGAACATCTGGAGGGTTATTCGAAGGGTCAGGTATAGTTTCGAATGACCACAAATCACTTTCAAATCTGTTTTCGCCATCAACAGCAACTACTCTCCATCTATAATCTGTTCCTGAAATTAAACCATCTGGATTAAAATTATTAGAAATACATCCTTCTTTAACCAAATAAGGTGTAGTTGAATCTCCCAAAAAAATATCATAAGTTAGTATTGAATCTTCAGGATGGAAACATTCCCATGAAAGAATAGTATTTGTAGGAACTTCAGTACTAAGATTTGCAGGAGAAGGATTCCTGGGAAATTCATCACAAATTATAAAAGAGAAAACTGAACTTTCACTTTCCCCATATTCATTTTTTGCAATTAATTTCCAAAAATAGTATTGAAATTTTAACAAATTACTCATCGAGTACTCTGTGGTTTTAATATTAGCTTGAATAAGTTGTAAATTGTTTATATCATCTCCAAAATAAATATCATAAGAGACATCCAAGGTAAAATTACTTAGTTTCCAATTAAATAAAACTTCATCGCTAAAAACATTAGAATTATCACTTGGCGAAAGGATTATTATACTTGAAGGTGCTATTTTGAAAAAACAGGAAGTTAATAGCATCAATAAAAAAAATAGAATAAGTAAAAATATCGTACTACTTTTAATTTTCATAAAAACACTCCTTTAGTTGTTCATGCATTTACATTAAAGTATATAATATATGCGTTTCATATTGTAAGCAAATCCAATTATTGTTCATAAAAAAATTTTTTTAAATTTTATTAAGAAAAACCGTTTCCAGAAGAAAGGAAACGATTTAATTGTTTTTTTTGTTATAAAGTAAGGTCAAACCAATCGAGAGCTTCTGATATTGCATATTCAAGATCCTGCGAATTTTCAATAACATCCAACATATGATCTGAATCAAGAATTACTAACTTTTCAAGTCCATCATGATACTTTGTGAAAAGCATACCCATCTGGGGTTGTGGAAACACTGTTGCATCATTAAGTCCAACAACAACCATTAGAGGACCATTGTACTTTGCGATTTCTGCTATAGGATCGATTAGGAATAGTTCCTGATAGAAAGGCTTTTTAAGAAATGTTTTTGGACCCCATGGAAGTGTTGCTTCTAGCATTTCATCTCCTTCAAGTGATAATGATTTAATAGCAACATCCGTTCCTAAAATGCTGGAATATGTATAAGCTGGAACAGCTACAGGTGACCAGAGAATAGCTGTTTTAACTCTGGAATCTCTTGATGCTGTACATGCAGCAACAAGTCCACCTTGACTAAGACCAAGTACTCCGATTCTATCAGGGTTGATCCTAGGAATTGACTGAATGAAATTTATTGCTTCAATTGCATCATCTATTTGGCTACTAAATGTTGTATCTTCCCATTTTCCTTCACTTTTTCCTGATCCAATAAAATCAATTCTTAATGAAGCTATTCCATTTTCAGCAAAGACTCTAGCGGTCATTTCGTACATTTTTTCATCTGTTCCAGTAACATCCATCCCATTTCTATTTTCAGCAAATCCATGGAAAATAAGAATTACTGGGCACGCAGCACTCATTTCTGCTGGGGCTGTTAAGATTCCTTTAATTAATTGACCATTATTGTAAAAGGACACATCTGTTTCTATAGGTGTAAAAAATGAAGAGAAAACTAAAGTTAATAAAACAACAGCAACAAAAATCGTGAGCAAAAACTTTTTCATATAAAGTACCTCCAAAATTAATTATTTGATAATAGAGAAAAATTTAATCTTAATATGTTAATTTACAAATGAATAAAAATAATTCCGAAAACTTTTTTTAATGGTCTTATTAAAAGACAGTAATTTGAAATTTTTATATCAGAATAAAATCCTCTTTGAAATTAGCAACCACAAGTTTAAACTACTAATACATTCATTCTTTTATTCAAATTTTATTTATTCCTTCGCTCGAGATCTAAAAGAGTTTTTTTCATTTCTAACCCCCCTGCATATCCTGTGAGTTTTCCGTTTGTTCCGATTACTCTGTGACAGGGTATAATTATAGGAATTCTGTTAGTATTTAAGGCTTTTCCTACTGCTCTTGCTGAATTAGGTTTTCCGATTTTAATTGCTATTTCTTTGTATGTTCTTGTTTCACCATATGGGATTTTCTGAACTTCAGTCCATACTTTTTTTTGAAATGCAGTTCCTTCTATTAATAAAGGTATATCAAATATTTTTCTTTTTCCTTCAAAATATTCGTCTAACTCTTTAAATAATTCAGTAAACAAATCACTATGAAATTCTGGTATTATATTTAGTGATAAGGCAGCTTCAGCAGTAGGATTATATTTTAAAACAGGATCAGATAGAATAACTTCTTTTATTTTATTATCCCGTTCAGAAGCATAAATTCTTCCTATCGATGTATTTTGTACATATGAGTTCAAATTGACCATTTTTAAATCTCCTAGCTTAGTCATTTTTATTCTGGTTCAATCATATCAGATAATTGTATTTTTGGATGATGATATTCTGCAATATTCAAATCAGGTCCCAGTGTTACAGCGTTTTGAGGACACCAATGTATACATGCAAAACAGTTAGTGCAGTTATCTCCCCAGATAGGTTTGCCATTTGAAAGTTTTATGTTTTCCATGGGGCAAACTTTTTCACATATTCCGCAATTATTACATCTTTCATTTGTTTTAAAAGCAAGTGATTTCCACCCTCCATGAAATAATACATAGAATATCAGTTTTGAGAGTGTCGGAATCATTTTAAACAGTGTGCCCTGAAGTATATAAATTTTAATTAGGTCGGTGTTTTTATTCTTTTGAGGTTTTTGTAGATTTCTTTTTGAAATGTTTTCTAAAACTGAAGGCCTTCTTTTTTCCCAATTTATGAACATTTCGTCATGTTGTTTTTGAGAAAAGATACCCGATCCAATTCCATTATGTGGCATTTGAACTGCGAATCCTAAGGATAATTTCCCTCCAATCTCTTTAAGTATGTTTGAGAAAACTTCCATTGCTTTAGATGGTGCTATTCCATATGTTCCAAAGGCAAAGATATATTTGTTTTTTAAATTTTTTATTTTTTTAATGAAATCGAGCATTATTTGAGCAGGTTTGAAATCATAGATGGGAAAAGAGAAACCTACCATGGTACCAACAATTTCTATCTCTTCTCTTTTTAACAATGGCACTATATTAATTGCTTCTCCATTTATTCCACTAGCTATATCTTTTGCTATGAATAAGGAGTTTCCTGTTCCAGAAAAATAATATATAGGTATTTTTTTCTCTTCAGAATTCATTTTAAATCCTCCTGAAATTATTAATTTCATCTAACATTTTGAAATATTTTTATTTAATCTGATTATATCAAGGGAGTTAATAGAAACCAAGTTTTTCATCTGAATATTTAATTTTGTAAAATGACTTTATTTGTCATGAGGTTTTGTTATTCAGGGACATAATTTTTAAAGTTTACTGTCCTTATTAAAAATTTACTTTTTGTTTTAAATTTATTTTAGGAAGTTTTAGGAATACTATTTGATTATCTTAAAAAATTTAGTATAATTAAATTTAATTAAGTTATAATTAATATGGAGTTTAATGATGAATTTTATAACGTTAGGTGAATCACCTAGAGTGGATATAGTACCTGAATTAATTAAAATCATTGGAAAAGATTTCGATTATAGAGAAATCGGGCTTCTTGATGACGTTTCTGATTATAAGAGTATTTTTCCGAAAAGTGATGATGACTTATATGTTAGCAGACTTAATAATGGAGAGCAGGTTAAATTATCTAAAAAATGGGCAAAAAACAAAATCCAAAACATGAATTTATCTGGAAATTCGGTGATTTTATGTACTGGTGATTTTGAAAATATAAATGCAATTCAACCTTCAAAAACTGTGAAATGGTTTTTCAAATCTTTTTTAAAAATAAATAAAATGGCAATTGTTTGTCCTTTAAAAGAACAAATTGAAAGTCTATGTACACGATGGGACAGTTTTGCTGAAGAAGTGGATTATTATTATTATTCCCCTTACGATAACAAAGGGGTTTTTCCTCAAAAGAGAAATTATGATTTTATCTATCTCGATTGCATGGGTTACACTCTTGAACACGAAAGAGTAATAGGCAGAAATTTAAACGCAAGTATAGTTTCAGCGAGAAAAATTCTTGGAAATTTTTTGCGTTGCCTAATTATATAAAGGAGGGTATTTTATGAAAAAAAGTTTGATGTTACTTTTAATAGCTTTGTTCTTTTTCGGGTTAGCATTTGCAGAACCAAGCTATGATGGATCTTTAAAGATCGGAACTGATCAAAATCCTACTACTTTAGATCCTGCTCTTTATCAGGATTTAGCTTCTTCGCAAGTTATGAGAAATGTTTACGAAACACTTGTTGCATATAACTCAGATGTTACTGAAGTTTTACCTCTTATTGCGAAATCCTGGGAGGTCAATGATGAATTGACTGAATGGACCTTTTATTTAAATGAAGATGTTTATTTTCAGAAAGGTGATTTCCAGGACGGAAGAAATGTTACGGCTGAAGACGTAAAATATAGTTTTGAAAGAGAAATTGAAATTTCTCCTATGGTAAGAATTTATATGATTGATACTGTAGAAGTTATTGATACTTACACTGTAAAGATTAATCTTCAATATCCATATGCCGCATTCTTAACTGTTTTAACAGATATTGGAGCAGCTATTGTTCCTAAAGAAGAAGCAGAGGGCTGGGGAGACGAATTCACTCTACATCCAATTGGTACAGGACCTTATGTTATGAAAAAATGGGTTAAAGACGACCATATGGACTTTGAAAGATATGAAGATTATTGGGGTGTAAAACCTTATATTAAAGATTTAACTTACAAATTCATTCCTGATAAATCAGTACTTTCAGTTGCTCTTTTGAGTGGTGAAGTTGATATTACCAGCGATGTTCTTGACCAGGATGTTCCTAAATTGCAGAGTAATGCA